>JBATIW010000101.1:0-16197 GCA_049668005.1 Maribacter sp. | reverse complement strand
ATATTAGGGCGTTTTTCTCGAACCATTTGAGGCACTAACATCAATTGGTAGTCATGGATCCAAATAGTATCATCTTCATTGGATTTTTCTAAAATGGCATCAGCGAACTTTTGATTAACAGCTTTGTAAATATTCCAGCTATCCAATTCAAATTCAGAATACTCTAAAAAATAATGAAAAAGAGGCCATATGGTCCTATTACTAAATCCAAAATAAAAACCTTCAACCTCAGCTGAAGTCAACCTAACCTTTGAAGATCCATGCTCTGCTAAAGCTTTATCTATTTTGGGAGCCAATTCATCAGGGATTTCTTCATCGGTCAATCCACTCCAACCAATCCATAGACTATCGCCTCCTGAATGAACAGATTTCATACCTGTAGCAAGTCCCCCAACACTTGGTACTGCTGAGATGGTTCCATTGCTAATTTGTAATTGTACAGGTAGTCTATTTGAGATTATGATAGTTTTGCCCATTATTTGGATGATTTTAGCGCTTTTTTGGCTTTCGTTTCTATAAAAATCGTCAAATTGCGTTGCAATACCAACTTATAATGGACTTTTAGAGGATAATTGAAATATGGACAATTTAGATTACGGAATTATTGGAAATTGTAGGAGTGCAGCCCTAGTATCGAAAACTGGATCCATCGAATGGTGCTGTTTGCCGGAGTTTGACTCATCATCGGTTTTCGCAAAAATTCTCGATGAGAAAATTGGGGGAAGTTTTGAGATCAAAGTATCGGACAATTATATCATAACTCAGCGATACAAAAAAAATACAGCTGTGCTCATAACCCATTTTTCAGATGGGGACAATATTTTTGAGATCCATGATTTCATGCCGCGATATCACAATGAAAATGGGGGGTACCATTCCCCACCAGAACTGGTGCGGTATATAAAACACATAAAAGGGAAGCCTAGTTTCAAGGTGTTGTATAACCCTAAACTTGAGTATGCTTTGGGGGAGACCAAAACTTATGTAAAGCGAAATTTTATTGTTAGTCTGGCCAATACCGTAAAATTCGCTACTATTTTTCTATACACATCATATAACAAAAACGCTGTTTTTGAAGGACGGGATATAGAAGTAACGGAAAATGGTTATTTTCTATTAGGCTATAACGAAAAGATACTTCTGCCTTCTATTAGGAAAATCTATTTGGATCTAGAACGCACCAAAGTTTACTGGTTAAACTGGACCAATAAGACCCCCACCTATAAACTATATAATAAGGAAATATTAAGAAGTGCGATAACCTTGAAATTATTGAGCTATGATAAAACAGGAGCCGTCTTGGCGGCCGCGACGACATCGCTACCAGAGACCATAGGCGAAGTCAGAAACTGGGATTATCGTTTCTGTTGGATTAGGGATGCTTCTATGGTCATAAAAGTAATGGGAGGTCTCGGGCATAAAAATGTAGCAAAAAGATACTTGCAGTTCATTATTGATTTGATTCCGGATAAGGAAGAAAAATTGCAGATTATGTACGGTATCAATAAGGAAAAGGAATTGACCGAGAAGACTTTAGATCATTTGAGTGGATATAAGGGGTCAAAACCTGTTCGTATTGGTAATGCGGCCTATAAACAGAAACAAAATGATATCTATGGTATTTTAATGGATGTAATTTACGCCCAACTCTCAAAGTACAGCACCGATATAGAAAATGGTGAAGAACTTTGGGGTATCACCAAAGGTATTGTTTGGATTGTTTCACGACATTGGCAAGAGCCAGACAAAGGTATTTGGGAGTTTCGTGGGGAGGATAGGCATTTTACATTTTCAAAAGTACTTTGTTGGGTGGCTCTCGACAGGGCAATAAAAGTTGCTCGTATTCTTAAAAAGACAAGAAAACTAGAAGAATGGACTCTACTTGAGCAGGAAATAAAAGGTGATATTCATGAGAATTCGTGGAATGAGGAGGTAGGTGCTTTTACACAATCGTATGGGTCTACGCATTTGGATGCGTCGGTTCTTCTGATGGAATCCTATGGATTTATACATGCAAAAGACCCCAAGTTCGTGCGTACCGTCATGGCCATAGAAAAAGATTTGAGTAATGAAGGATTGTTATATAGATATAAAAATGAAGATGACTTTGGACTACCTTCCTCATCATTCACAATTTGCACATTTTGGTTTATCAATAGCCTTTTTAAGATAGGTGAGGAGGAGAAGGCGATGCAGCATTTTGATAAATTATTGACCTATAGTAATCATTTAGGTTTGTTTAGTGAGGATATTGATTTTAAGACAAAAAGATTGTTGGGGAACTTTCCACAGGCATATTCCCATTTAGCTTTAATTGAGTGTGCTGTTAATTTTTCAACCAAGGATACCGAGGAAAAGATTCTAGAATCCATGAGAGAATAATTTCGGTTCTTTAGCAAATTTTTGGGGTAGGAACATTAGTTGGCAGTACTAGTTTTCGCTATTTCCTTAACCTTCCCTAATAATTGCCTAAGGTGCTTTTTAGAGGTAAACGGATTCATTATTGTGGTACGTAAATACTGTATGCCCCTTAATTTTGTTTGAACGATATAGAATTCCCCTTCTTCCAATAATTGTTGTCTAATATGCTTGTTTATTTGGTTTAGGTCCGAAGTATTGAGGGAACCATCAACATATCGAAAACATACAATATTCGACATAGGTTTTACGGCTAATTCAAATTGCGGGTCAATCGCAATCATTTCATCAAGTTGTTGCCCTAGATCATATAAAGTAGTCAAATATTCATCAAAAATGCCTTCGCCATAAGTTTTTAAAAGGGTGTACCACTGAATGCTCATCATGGTTTTGGTGCACTCAAAAGTTCGTTTGGCCATATTATACCAATCCTCATCTTCAGATTGATCTAAAAGATAATCGGCCTTTTGACTGAATGTTGCATGGGAATGATCCCCATCTTTAAAAAGAAGGGCAGTTGTAATAGTTGGCATCATCATCATTTTATGACCATCGATGACGACAGAATCTGCTTGGGCAATACCTTTTACAGTATATCTATATTTTAGCGAGAAAATGGAAGCACCCCCATGGGCACCATCAACATGAAACCAGATATTATGTTTATTGGCAAATGCGGCTATGGCCTCCAAATCATCATATATTCCAGTTGCAGTTGAAGGTGCACTTCCTACAATCGCAAAAATCGTAATGCCTTCGGCCGCTGATTTTTGGTAGTAACGTTCCAATAGGGAGGTATCCATACTAAATCCTGGGGTTGCAGGTATTTTAATGATTCCTTTTTCCCCCAGTCCCATTATCTTAGCAGCTCGGTCAACACAATAATGTGCTTCTTCACTAACCATAATCCCTAAATCATCATTTGAACCTTTATTCCATACGTCATGCTCAACTTTGGCCTTTCTTGCAGATAGAAGGGCCGTAAGGTTGGCCAAAGTGCCCCCTGAAGTCAAAAGTCCCCTAGAATTATCACCATATCCTATTTTAGAACAAATGAATTCGGTTATTACCCTTTCAATGGCTGAAGGGGCCATACCCATTTCATATATGGCCATTCCATTGTTCAACAATGCGCTAATTAATCCAGAAAGCGAAGCCAGTGGGGCTGGCGGACAAACTTGATGGCCAATATATTTGGGATTATGTACGTGGGTGGTATGTTTGACTATTTCGGGGAAAAGTTGGGTTCCATCGCCATTCGCTAGAAATCCTTTCCAATAAGTGTACTCATCCTCAGGGAGATTCCACCGAATCACCTTATCAGATTTTCCATTTAGTGTATTATCCAAATGGTCGGCCAGTTGATCAATCAACTGATGTCCGCGTTTTCTAAAATATTCTGGTGAATAGGCCGATTGAAGAAGCTTGATTTCCATTACACTAAATTAGGTTTTTGTAATAAGCATTGCAACAGAATTACCCAAGGCATTTTATACTGTTGGACACCAATTCTTTTCGATTAAATGCTCTTATAAATACAACAATATGCAGATGTTTTGTTAAATTTGCAGACAGAAATTTATTTAACATACATCATGAAATTAAAACATATTCTAAGCACCGTTCTTGTAATTGGACTTCTTTGGTCCTGTAAGGAAAAAATGGTTGAAAATCAGCCTGTTGGGGTTGAACAAAAATTTGATTATCTCGTAGATCAGTTTGCCGATCTGAAGATTCTTAGATATCAAATTCCTGGATTTGATGAAATGACCTTGAAGGAAAAACAATTGGTCTATTATATGACACAAGCTGGTTTGGCTGGCCGTGATATTATGTGGGACCAAAACTATCGGCATAATCTTGAAATTAGGGATGCTTTGGAGAATATTTATACTTCCTATTCAGGGGATAAGACTACCGAGGATTGGCTGGCTTTTGAGGAATATTTAAAACGTGTTTGGTTTTCCAACGGAATTCACCATCATTATTCCAATGATAAGATCAAGCCTAAGTTCCAATCCGATTTTTTGACGTACCTATTGAAGGAAACAGATACTAAATTGGAAGGAGAAGCTTTTGAGGTGATTTTCAATGAGAAAGATGCTAAAAAGGTAAACAAGAAAAAAGGGGTTGATAATGTAGCTTCTTCAGCGATCAATTTTTATGACCCAACAATTACTGATGCTGATGTCGAGGCCTTTTATAAAACGGCCGAAAAAGGACCAAAAGACAGGCCTATAGAGGCTGGTTTAAATTCAAAGTTAGTACGTGAAAACGGTAAAATTGTTGAGAAAGTCTGGAAATCAGGGGGTATGTATGGTGAGGCCATAGATGAAATCATCAAATGGTTGGAAAAAGCCCAGGGTGTCGCAGAAAATGAAAAACAGGCCCAAACCTTGGCACTTTTAATCGACTACTATAAAACAGGCGATTTGAATATTTGGGATGAGTATTGTGTTGCATGGGCAACATCAACTGAAGGTAATATAGATTGGATCAATGGTTTTGTTGAAGTGTATAATGACCCTAAGGGCTATAGGGGCTCTTATGAAAGTATCATACAAGTCAAGGATTTTGAGATGTCCAAACAAATGGCGGTACTTTCTGAATACGCACAATGGTTTGAAGACAATGCCCCATTAATGGATTCCCATAAAAAAGATAGCGTTGTAGGCATTTCCTATAAAACCATTAACGTGGCCGGTGAAGCAGGAGATGCCTCTCCAAGTACACCAATAGGAGTAAATCTTCCGAACAATAACTGGATTCGCCAAGCCCATGGCAGTAAGTCCGTCTCCCTTGGAAATATCATCAATGCCTATAATAATGCAGGAGGGAGTGGTAGATTGAAGGAATTTGCCTATGACTCATTAGAAATTGAATTGGAAGAAAAACACGGGCAATTAGCCGGTAAATTACATACCGCACTGCATGAAGTAGTTGGGCATGCCTCAGGTCAAATTAATCCTGGAATAGGCCAACCTAAAGAAACGTTGAAGAACTACGCTTCAACCATGGAAGAGGGTAGGGCCGATTTAGTTGGTCTTTACTATTTAATGGACCCAAAATTGCAAGAACTAGGTTTGGTTGAAAACTCGGAAGAACTTGGGAAAGCAGCATATGACGGATATATCAGAAATGGTTTGATCACTCAATTGGTTCGGATAGAGCTTGGGAAGGATATTGAAGAAGATCATATGGTGAATAGGCAATGGGTGTCTGCGTGGGCTTATGAAAAAGGAAAAGCTGATAATGTTATAGAAAAGATTGAAGAAGATGGCAAAACTTTTTATAACATTAATGATTATGTCAAACTACGTGAGTTATTCGGGCAATTGTTGAAAGAAACACAGCGTATTAAATCTGAAGGCGACTTCAAAGCTGCCCAGGATTTGGTTGAAGGATACGGGGTTAAGGTTGATCAGGCATTACATGCACAGGTATTGGATCGTAACCAGCAATTTAAAGCTGCCCCTTATAGTGGATTTGTAAATCCTGTTTTGGTTCCTGAAACCAATGACGCAGGTGAAATAGTGGATATTAAAGTAACCCAACCTGAAAGTTTTGAAGAGCAAATGATGCAATATGCTAAAATGTATAGCTTTTTAGACTAGAGGATACCTTCAAAATAATATAATAAAACCGCCCTAATAACATCAGGGCGGTTTTTTACTTCTGAATAATCAAAAGTTTCAATCTGAATTAGTCAAAGGTGTAACCATTATCTGCAGCAACCTTGTCCGCAATTTGAATGCGTAATGCAACTACATTAGGGTTATTGGTGTATTTTGTAAATCGTTTAAGCCCCATAAGCATCATGCGTTGTTCATCGCCTTCAGCAAATGAAATGATGGCTTCTTTTCCTTTTAAAATTGCTATTTCAGTTGCATTATACAGATACAATTTGGACATTGCAATTTGAGTGGCTTGGGCTTCTTCCCCAAAGCGTTTTGCATTTTTCTCTGTTCTTAAGATGGTAGATTCAGCCATATAGACTTCGATAAGAATATCAGCGGCACACATCATTAATTGTTGGTGTTTTTCCAACTCAGGTCCAAATTTTTGAACAGCACTACCAGCGACCATAAGAAATACCTTTTTCAATCTGGCCACCAAATCTTTTTCTTCTGCAAAAAGTTCTGAGAAGTCAGGAGTATCAAAAGAAGGAATGCCCATTAATTCTTCACCCACTTTCGTTGCTGGTCCTAGCAGATCAACATGACCTTTCATAGCTTTTTTCACCAACATACCAACAGCCAACATCCGATTGATTTCGTTGGTACCCTCATAAATACGGGCAATTCTGGCATCTCTCCAGGCTTTTTCCATTGGGGCATCTGCACTAAAGCCCAT
This sequence comes from Maribacter sp., assembly GCA_049668005.1. Classification (GTDB taxonomy): domain Bacteria; phylum Bacteroidota; class Bacteroidia; order Flavobacteriales; family Flavobacteriaceae; genus Maribacter_A. The sequence goes on along the minus strand of JBATIW010000101.1, from coordinate 9,426 downwards.
GCCGCCAAAAATTTGTAAACCTTCATCGGTGGTACTTTGTACATCTTCTGAAACGGCGACTTTAAGTATGGAACATTCAATGGCATATTCCTCTACGCCTTTAAGTTCCGCTTCTTGATGTGAATTACCTTCGGCTTCACGCAGCGCAATTCTATCTTCAATATTTTTAGCTGCTCGATAACTTGCTGATTCTCCAGCGTAAGTGTTGGTGGCCATATCGGCAATCTTACCTTTTATGGCTCCAAAGTTTATAATTGGTGTTTTAAACTGTATTCTTTCATTGGCATAGTTTACAGCTTCGCCAATAATACGACGTTGCGCTTCTAAACAGGCAGCAGCTAATTTAATTCTGCCAATATTTAGCGCGTTCATCGCTATTTTGAATCCATTTCCACGTTCAGAAAGCATATTCTCAACAGGCACTTTGGTTTCACTAAAGAATACCTGTCTGGTAGAAGAGGAGTGAATTCCCAGCTTATTCTCTTCGTCACCCATTGAGATTCCATTTTCTGGATTATTCTCCACAATAAAACCAGTAATATTCTTGTCATCCTCGATACGTGCAAAAACAATGAACATATTACAGAATCCTGCGTTGGATATCCACATTTTTTGTCCTGTAATGGAATAGTGCTTACCATCAGCAGATAAAACAGCTTTAGTCTTGCCTGAATTTGCATCTGAACCTGCGCCGGGCTCTGTTAAACAATAAGCCCCAAACCATTCTCCAGAAGCTAATCTGGGAACATATTTTTGCTTTTGTTCTTCCGTGCCATAAAGGGTAATCGGCATAGTGCCAATTCCTGTATGGGCACCGAATGCCGTACTAAATGAACCTGTAGCGCCAGAAATATAGTCACAGACCAACATCGTGGATACAAAACCCATTCCCATGCCACCATATGCCTCTGGTATCGCTATAGATAAGAGCCCAAGTTCACCGGCTTTACGCATGGTCTCTTCGGTATAGGCATAATCTTTCTTTTCAAAGCGCTCCCAGTGTGCCCAGAGTTCACGATCAACAAATTCCTTGGTACTATCGCGCATCATACGTTGCTCTTCGGACAAATCCTCCAAGGTAAACACATCCTCACATTTGGTTTCTTTAACTAGGAATTGTCCACCTCTTAGTAGGTTTTCACTTTTTGTTTTGGTACTCATTTTTTTAGTGTTTAGTATTTAGTAATGATTATTGAGTTGGAGAATCTAATTCTAAATACTCACTAATAATAAATCATATCTTTATTTTAAGAATTCATAGATGCCAGCAGCACCTTGTCCTGTGCCCACGCACATAGTCACCATTCCGTATTTACCCTGCATGTCCCTTTTTCTCATTTCATCAAACAACTGGACTGATAATTTGGCCCCAGTACAACCTAATGGATGCCCTAGAGCAATTGCGCCACCATTGACATTGACAATCTCTTGGTTTAGGTTTAATTCTCGCATTACTGCGAGGGATTGGGAAGCGAAGGCCTCATTCAATTCGATCAATTCAACATCATCCTGTTTTAAACCTGCTTGTTTCAATGCTTTTGGAACTGCTGCAACGGGACCAATACCCATAATTCTTGGTGGAACACCTGCCGCAGCATAATTGACCAAGCGTGCAATGGGTTCAAGATTAAGCTCTTTTACCATTTCCTCGCTCATCACCAACACAAAGGCAGCACCATCACTCATTTGTGAAGAATTACCGGCCGTTACACTACCGCCAACTGCAAATACAGCTCTTAGTCCAGCAAGGGCTTCTTTCGAGGTTCCTTTTCTTGGGCCTTCATCTTTGGTAACTATGTATTTTTTTGTGGCTTTTTTGCCATTGGCATCTATATATGTCTGTTCTACTTCTATGGGTACAATTTGCTCCTGAAAACGGTCTTCGGCAAGCGCTTTTAAGGCTTTCATATGGGAATTGTAGGCGAACTCATCTTGATCTTCTCGTGATACCTTGAATTCATTAGCAACAGCTTCGGCGGTATTTCCCATGCCCCAATAATAGTCCTCATGACCTGAGTTTACCAAATCATAATTCAATTCGGTTTTATATCCCGTCATAGGAACGGAGCTCATGCTTTCTGCACCCCCGGCAATAATACAATCTGCCATACCCGATTGAATTTTGGCAGTTGCAATACCTATTGTTTCGATACCTGAAGAACAGAATCTATTCACCGTTACCCCGGGAACATCAACAATGTTCAATCCCATTAAAGAGATTAAACGGGCCATATTAAGGCCTTGGGATCCTTCGGGCATTGCATTGCCGACAATGACGTCGTCTATTCGTTTTTTGTCAAAATCGGGCAATTCTTTCATCATGTATTCAATGGTTTCAGCTGCCAACTCATCGGTTCTCTTAAAGCGGAACACTCCTTTTGGTGCCTTGCCTACCGCTGTTCGATATGCTTTTACTATATATGCTGTTTTCATGTTTTTTATAGTATTGAGTATTGAGATTCTAGTATTGTGATTTATAATTTTGTTGAAATGAATAATTCATTTTTTGAATTTCAATACACGTATTGATTACTGGTTGTATTTTATCTTTATCAATTAAATTTAGTTCTGTGACTAACATTAATTGCGTTTGCAATTCATAGGTTGAACCATTTGCTATACTCAAGAATTGTTTGAATTCTTTATTTGAATTTCTTCCTGCTCCTTCAGCTATGTTTGAAGGAATGGATATAGAGCATCGTTTTATTTGAGAACTTAATCCGAATTTTTCATCAGTAGGCAATTTTGAGGCAAGTTGATATACAGATTTTGTCAAATCCATTGACTTTTTCCATATTTTTAAATCCTCTACTTTGTGCATAATTATCTAACTACTTAATACTGATATCTCAATTCTCTCACAACTAGTTGCGAAGTGGTTTCCCTGTTTTAAGCATATGCTGAATTCGTTCTAAAGTCTTTCGCTCGGTACATAGACTTAAAAAGGCTTCTCGCTCGATATCCAGTAAATATTGTTCACTGACCATGGTAGGTTCTGATAAATCCCCTCCAGCCATCACATATGCCAATTTATTCGCGATTTTATGATCGTGTTCACTAATATAATGACTGGCTTCCATTGCATCTGTTCCTACTAAGAACATACCCAATGCTTGCTTACCAAGCACTTTTACATCTTTTCTTCGCACAGGTTGTGTATAGCCAGCTTCTGCCATTAATTTGGCATGGGCTTTGGCCGTAGCAATCTGTCTGTCTTTATTTACCACAACGATATCCTTTCCTTTTTGAAGTAAACCTAAATCAAAAGCCTCATATGCAGAGGTCGATACTTTCGCCATTCCTATGGTCATGAAATACTCTTGCAGCACATTGAGTTCCACATCATTCTTTTTGAATGTGTCAGCTGCACGCAATGCTAATTCTTTAGAGCCACCACCCCCTGGAATAACACCTACACCAAATTCAACCAAACCAATATAGGTCTCTGCGGCCGCAACTACTTTATCAGCATGTAACGATAATTCACAACCACCGCCCAATGTCATACCATGCGGTGCAGAAACTGTTGGAATTGCAGAATAGCGCATACGCATCATCGTATCCTGGAACATCTTGATTGCCATATTAAGTTCGTCATACTCCTGTTCAACGGCCATCATGAAAATCATTCCGATATTGGCGCCCACCGAGAAGTTGGCAGCTTGGTTTCCTACCACCAGTCCTTGAAAGTCTTTCTCAGCTAAGTCTATGGCCTTGTTCAATCCTGCTAAAACATCGCCCCCGATAGTATTCATTTTGGATTGGAATTCCACATTCAATATACCGTCTCCCAAATCTTCTATTACAACACCGCTATTTTTAAAAACTTCCTTTGATTTACGAATGTTGTCCAAAATGATAAAGGCATCTTGTCCAGGAATTTTTTCCAAAGACTGCTTGGGAATATCATAGAAATAAGTTGCACCATCTTTTACTGAATAAAAAGATTTGATGCCAGCTGCAATCATTTCAGATACCCATGGAGCTGCTTCTTGGCCTTCATCCTTCATGATGGCCAATCCTTCTTCAAGACCAATGGCATCCCAAATCTGGAATGGACCATGTTCCCAACCAAAACCAGCTTTCATGGCATCATCGATTTTGTATAAATCATCTGTAATCTCTGGGATTCTATGTGAGACATAAGCAAAAAGAGCAGCAAAACTTTTCCTATAGAATTCACCCGCTTTGTCTTTCCCTGAAACAAGAACCTTGAATCGGTCTACAACCTTATCTATGGTTTTTGTTAATTCGAGTGTGGCGAATTTTGCACTTTTTTTGGAACGATAATCCATGGTATCCAAATCCAGCGTCAAAATCTCACTTTTGCCACCGTCGCCTTTTACCTTTTTATAAAATCCTTGACCAGTTTTGCTTCCCAGCCATTTATTCTCCATCATTGTGTTGATGAAATCCGGTAATTTGAAAAGCTCATGCTTCTCATCATTAGTACAGTTTTCATAAATTCCATTGGCAACATGCACTAGCGTATCAAGGCCCACAACGTCAACGGTGCGGAATGTTGCTGATTTTGGTCTTCCGATTACAGGACCACTTAGTTTGTCGACTTCTTCAACTGTCATTCCCATCTCCTTCACCATATGAAAAAGACTTTGAATACTGAAGATACCAATACGGTTTCCGATAAAAGCAGGGGTGTCCTTGGCAATCACCGAGGTTTTCCCCAAAAATTGTTCGCCATATCCGTTTAGGAAATCCAATACTTCAGGAGAAGTTTTAGGTCCTGGAATGATCTCAAATAATTTTAAATATCTGGCTGGATTAAAAAAGTGGGTACCACAAAAATGTTTTTGGAAATCGTCACTGCGCCCTTCAGACATAAATGCAATAGGAATACCAGAGGTGTTCGAAGTGATCAACGTGCCTGGGGTTCTATATTTTTCTAGATTTTCAAATACGATTTTCTTAATATCCAAACGCTCGACCACAACTTCGATTATCCAATCTACTTTAGAGACTTTTGCGATATCATCCTCTAGATTACCTGTTGTGATACGTTGGGCAAATTTTTGATGGTAAATAGGGGAGGGTTTCGACTTTAAAGCCGCTGTCAGTGAATTGTTTACCAATCTATTGCGAACCGTTTTATCCTCCAACGAAAGACCTTTGGCCTTTTCTTTATCATCAAGTTCCCGCGGAACGATATCAAGCAATAAAACTTCGACTCCTATATTGGCAAAATGGCATGCGATACCACTGCCCATTATTCCCGAGCCAATTACCGCTACTTTTTTAATATGCTTGTTCATTTAGTTTAAGCTGTATTAATTAGTTGTTGTATCCTTTAAATAACTATTCTTCTCTACTACCAATCTGTTAATTGTTTCCATAACCTCAAAAAAAGCATCCAATTTTTCACTGGAAATATTTGCTTTTACTACATCGTTAAAACGCAAGACTGCATCTTTCGAATCTTCTCTTTTCTCAAGACCAAAATCGGTAAGATGAATCAGGACCCCCCGACCATCTGCAGGATTGGGTTTACGATAAATAAGACCCCTATCTTCCATCCTTTTTAGAATTCTAGAAAGACTCGTGGCTTCCATGCCCATTTTAGGACCTAATGCTGTTGACGGAGTACCTGTCTTTGGATCAATACTTAATAAGGTAAAACCTACTGCCATTGTCGAACCAAAACCCTTAGCCTCTTCATTATACATTTTCGCAACTGCTTGCCAAGTAGCCCTGAGTACATAATCAATTGTAATTTCCTTCATATAGGACAAATTGGTTTCCAAATATAATAAAAATATATTATGCATGCATAATATATTAAAGAAAATGGAAATGCTTGGAATATAATGGATGAATACCCAATTATTCGCGTAGTAAGTATTAAATACCGGGACTTTTGAAGATAAAAATTACCCGATGGAAGTTCGGATATTTAGAAAAGCAGCAATGGGATATGGGCTTTAATGCCGGTAAATTTCATTGTATAAATCAATGTATTTTTCCTTGATCACCTTTCTTTTCATCTTCATTGTGGGTGTAAGGTGTCCGCCATCGATAGTCCAAGCGTTAGGAGTTAATCTGAATTGTTTGACTTTTTCCCATTTGGCAAAATGCTCATTCGCAACGTCAATTTCTTCCTGATACCGAGCCAATACTTTGTCATGGGAAACTACATCGGACATATTTTCAAAATTCAGACTATGTCTTTTCCCCCATTCCTTTAAAAAGTCAAAATCGGGTTGTATTAATGCCCCGGGCATTTTTTCGCCTTCCCCTACGACCATAATCTGTTCTATGAATCTAGATTGTTTCAATTGGTTTTCAATTAATGCTGGTGCTACATATTTGCCGCCCGATGTTTTGAACATTTCTTTTTTACGATCCGTGATTTTCAAGAATCCATCGGAATCAATTTCCCCTATATCACCGGTATGAAAATAGTCACCGGTCATGACTGTGGCTGTTTTTTCAGGGTCTTTGTAATATCCTTGCATAATATTAGGACCTTTGGCCAATATCTCCCCATCCTCGGCTATTTTAACTTCAACATTATCGATGACCCTACCAACGGTGCCTATTCTAAATCCACCGTCACGCACATCATTCACGGAAATTACCGGGGATGTTTCGGTGAGACCATAACCCTCCATAATGGGCATACCCGCTGCTGCGAAAATACGGGTCAACCTCGGTTGTAACGCGGCACTTCCCGAGACCATAAATTCCAAATTCCCGCCTAAAGCCTCTTGCCACTTTTTGAATATGAGTTTACGAGCAAGCTTCAACTTTTGTTCATATAGCCAACCGTTTGCACCGTACGGTTCATATTTAAGCCCTAACTCTACAGCCCAGAAGAACAATGCTTTTTTTACACCGGTTAAATCGCTGCCCTTGGCAACGATTTTATCAAAAACCTTTTCGTACAACCTTGGTACGGCGGTCATTACGTTTGGCTTTATATCTTTTAGATTTTCGGTCATTTTCTCCAAAGACTCCGCAAAATATATTTCCACTCCACAATATTGGTATAGATAAAGAATCATTCGCTCGAATATGTGGCAAACAGGTAAAAAACTCAATGCCTTTGAGTTTCCTTTGCTCAATGGTACTCTTTTTTCACTCTCAATAACATTACTGACCACATTATCATGTGAGAGCATAACACCCTTAGGTCTTCCCGTAGTCCCTGAAGTATATATTAAGGTCGCCAAATCATTTGGTGAAACTTTATCTTTTCTTGCTTCAACTTCAGGCTGGTTTGATGCATCTTCGCCTAACCTCAATACCGCGTTCCAATTTTGGCAGTTATCAATTTCATCAAATGTATACACCCCTTTTAAGGTTGGAACATTGGCTTTGATTTCATTGATTTTGCCAAGAACCTCAGTACATGAAACGAAGCAATATTTGGATTCACTATGGTTTAATACATATTCATAATCCTGCTGTGAAATAGTGGGGTATATCGGAACGCTTTGCGCTCCCACCTGTAAAATGCCTATATCAACAATATTCCATTCAGTTCTATTGGTCATTGAAATTATCGCGATTTTATCATCTTTGTTAACACCTAATCGAAGTAGCCCCCGGCTTATGGCATTTGCCTGATCAATATATTCCTGGGTAGAAGTACTGATCCATTCGCCATTGGATTTGGAGACAAGGGCATTTTTTAAATTGAATTTTTCCAATTGGTAATATGGAAAATCAAATAGTCTGGTAATTTTTTGCATACTAAGTTTCTGATAGGTTATTGCAAAATAGGAAAAGCAGATGGGATTCTAAAATGGGATTGACAAAATAGAGTATTATTTTCTGTGATTAATGCAGAATAAAATCGAATTAGCTTCAATTTCAAAAATCGTTTGAAACTCTTGGTCTTGTGTTCAAAATAAATGAAGCCCAGTTTTTGTGTTGTTTGTGTTTGTATTATTGCTGTTTAGCTAAGAATTGGATTCTCGCAACATTAGTTTTATTAAGTTCATTGTAATATTTTTAAATACCCCCTTATGAGAAGGATAATCAAGCTTTGTATGTTAGTATTCGTGATGGTTTCATGCGCTGAGCAGCGTGTCAAAATTCCCGTTTATGCCTGGACCGGTGGACCAGGCGAGGCAACGGATCAGGAATTGAGAACTACCTTCCAGGATTTTAAGGAAAAGGGGATAGACGGACTCATGTATAATGGTGGGCAAAATCCGGATACTTATAAAAGAGTAGGAGCATTGGTAAAGGAAGCCGGGATGGAATTCCATACTTGGATACCAACTATGGTGCAAGGTGAAAATCCAAAAATTTCAAAAGAATTATACGCCCTTAACCGTAAGGGCGAATCGGCATTTGAAAAGCCTGCATATGTAGATTATTATAAATTTCTATGTCCGAACAAAGAAGGTACTTATGAATTTTTAGCCGATTTATATGGCAGTGTAGCCTCGGTTGAAGAAGTTGATGGCATCCACTTGGATTATATTCGTTTTCCTGATGTAATTCTAGCAGAAGGATTATGGGATAAATATGGCTTGGTTATGGACCAAGAGTTCCCCGAATATGATTATTGCTATTGTGATGCCTGTACTTCGGATTTCAAGGAAAACACTGGGATCGACATCAAGGAAGTAGAAGACCCTTCGAAAGTTCAAGAATGGAAACAGTTTAGATATGATCTAATAACCAAGATGGTCAATCGCCTGTCAAAAGTTGTGCATGCAAAAGGTAAAGTACTTAATGCGGCCGTGTTCCCAGGCCCGTCAATAGCAATGAAATTAGTGCGGCAAGAATGGAACAAATGGGATTTGGATGCCGTTTATCCTATGAATTATAATGATTTCTATTTGAAAGGCCCAGAATGGGTAGGTGAGATCACCAAAGAAGAGGTTACTGCAGTAAATGGTACAATACCTATTTATAGTGGATTGTTCATTTGCCCCAATCCGGAAAACAAAACAAACGAAAATGATCCAGAAAACCACGGTCTGTTACCTTCAGAAATTGAGACTGCTATAAGGACATCAATGGAAAATGGTGCAACGGGAATTTGTCTTTTCACACCTGGACGCATGAAAGCTGAACATTGGGCCGCTTTCGAAAAGGCCATATATACTGATTATTCAAATAAATAGAAAGCATAGTTAAGTAGTTTAAGTTGAGTTACTTGAAAAAGGGAGCCCGATACTGAGGTTCCCTTTTATTTTTCACTGTTACTCATTTACTAATTATGTTCCTCAACCCACTTTCTTGCATTCACAAATGCCTCTATCCAAGGAGAAACTTCGTGCTTTGAATCTGATGGGTAATGCGCCCAATTCCATGGGAAAATCGATCGCTCTATGTGAGGCATGGTCACTAAATGACGACCCGTTTTGTCGCACAACATAGCAGTGTTGAAATCGCTGCCATTAGGATTGGCAGGATACCCTTCGTAGCCGTATTTGGCAACAATATCATAGT
>JBATIW010000100.1:0-4404 GCA_049668005.1 Maribacter sp. | reverse complement strand
ATTGAATGCATTATCGAACATAGGACTCATTAGTTGTTTTGTGGGGATGTTAACGGACTCCAGAAGTTTTCTATCCTTTCCAAGGCATGAATATTTTAGACGCATTCTTTGTAATCTTTTTGGTAATAATATCAAAAAAGGGGAATTGCCCCATGATATGGATTGGATTGGCAAAATCATAGAGGACATTAGTTACAACAACGCAAAGGAATATTTAAATTTTTAATGTAAATTGAATTGATTCCAGAAAGCGAAAAATAAAAACGGTTTGTAATAACTTAAAAAAAATGATGAGAATGAAAAATTCAATTTTAAAAACATCCGCAAAAATGCTATTCATATGTATTTTTATGATGGGTATTTTTATAGGAAGTGCACAAGATAATTTTGGTGGATTGGCGCTTTATACGGTAAGGAATGATATGGGTTCTGATGCCAAAACCACATTACAAGCCGTGGCAGATGCTGGCTACAAAAATATAGAGGCCGCGGGTTATGCTGATGGTAAATTCTATAACATGACGCCCGAAGATTTCAAAAATCTCTTGGGTCAACTAGGCTTAGAGCCAATTAGCACCCATCAAGGATCAGTTACTATGGATAATGCCGATGCTATGATGGCCGATGTCAAAGCTGCGGGCTTCAAATATTTTGTGATTCCAGTACCGCCAATGGGTCTTTTTAAAGTGGACCCGGATACCAGAACTTTGGGCATGACCGGAGGTGCCTCGAACTTGGCAGAAATAATCAATACTTTAGGAAAGAAAGCGAACAGTGCCGGACTTGAGCTATTATACCATAATCATGATTTTGAGTTTATAAAGGATGCAGATGGGATTGTTACTATTGATTATTTATTAGAACATTGTGACCCCCAATACGTAAATTTCCAAATGGACCTATATTGGGTAACTAAGGCGGGGGCTGATCCCGTGGCCTATTTTGAAAAATATCCAGGACGCTTTAAAATTTGGCATGTAAAGGATATGGATACGGAAGGGAGATTTGCGCCTGTCGGAAATGGACAAATTGATTTTGCCCGAATCCTGGCCAATAAAAAATTATCAGGTATGGAATACTACATGGTGGAACAGGATAAGACTTTTGATGGACTAGAACCGTTGGAAGTGATTAAAATCAGCCACGAAGGACTAAAGAAATTTGGTTTTGAATAGGCGTTGAAAAAAATAGAATTATTTTATTTGTAATTGTATAACCAATTGAATTTATAAATTAATATGCTAAAAAAAATCCTCATTGGCCTGGGCTTGTTACTAATAATAATCCAATTCATCCGTCCAGACAAAAACCTTTCGAATGATCTTACAAATAACGTTTCTACCAAATATAAAGTGCCTAAGGAGGTAAATCACTTATTGCAGGTTTCTTGTAATGATTGCCATTCCAATAAAACAAGGTACCCTTGGTATGCCAACGTACAACCCGTCGCTTGGTGGCTTAATAATCACGTGGTGGATGGAAAGAAACACCTGAATTTTTCAGAGTTCACTAAAAAACCGCTCTTTGTCCAAAACCATAAGTTTGATGAAATTATTGAAATGGTAGAGGATAAGGAAATGCCGTTACCTGCATATACTAATCTTGGACTGCATTCGGAAGCGGATTTAACTGATGATCAGCGAAAAATGATTATCGATTGGGCCAAGACGCAGATGGATTATTTAAAGAAAACCTACCCAGCAGACAGTTTGGTCTTTCCAAAGAGAGACGATTCAGCGCCACAAAAATAGTCGTCCATTTTTCTGGAAATCCTCCATTCTAATGGGATATTTTTTCTATTTCAGATTTTCCTTAAAAAAAGCAATGGTTCGGCCCCAAGCTAATTCGGCGGCCTCTCGGTCATACCTAGGTGTCGTATCATTATGAAAGCCATGATTGGCATTTTTATAAATATGGGCTTTGAATTCTTTTCCTTGTTCCGTTAAAGCTGCTTCATAAGCTGGCCAGCCTTCATTAACACGCTTATCCAATTCCCCGAAATGCAGCAATAAAGGAGCATTGATTTTATCGATATCTTCTTTTGGTTGGCCACCATAAAATGGAACTGCCGCCTTTAAATCAGGAACTTTAACCGCCATCATATTAGAAATCCAACCTCCAAAACAAAAGCCGACAACACCTACATTACCTGAGCATTGCGGGTGTTTCTTTAAATATTCAAAGGCCGCGATAAAATCTTCCAACATTTCGTTGCGATCTCGCTTTCGCTGCAATTCGCGACCGTCATCATCATTACCAGGATAACCACCCAAAGGTGTTAAGGCATCAGGGGCCAATGATATAAACCCTGCTAATCCGGCGCGTCGTCCTACATCTTCAATATGTGGGTTTAATCCTCGATTTTCATGAACTACCACAATACCCGGAAGTTTTCCCTTGGCATCAGCAGGTCTGGAAAGTAATCCTTTTATTGTCCCTCCCCCTTTCGGCGAATCATAGGTAATAAATTCAGACTTTAATTGTGGATCATCCTGTTTTATTTGAATTTTCTTCACATAATCCGGTGAAATAAAGCTAAGTAAAGAGGATACCGTGAGGCCTCCTACGGCATAGGTAGATAGTTTATCCATAAATAACCTTCTGCTTACTCTATTGTGTGCATAGTCGTCATAGAGGTCGAATACCCCTTGTTCAATGTCTTCTTTTTTGATTTTTTTCATAATGAAATATGCTAGTTAAACAAATCGTACCATTATCAGGTACCCATGACCCATTTTCTTAATCATTACCTATTGCATTTAGACGTGTATTGAAAAAAGAGTCCAACTAAAGATATGAAACCTTTGTTAGATTTTTAGAACAGGTGTTGATTCTACGATTGGAATGTACCTTTTAGGAGTATTCATTGCAAATAGGCACACATTTTATGTAAATATTTTAAAACCTATGAAAAATTACTAGTTGATTGTTGGAAACGTTTATTGACCTTTGGTTCCTGTAAGAACCCCAAAATCTTAACACTATGAGAAATACTTTTACCTACAACGCGGCTATCTTATGTATTATTACATTATGTTATAATTCTATAACCGCACAGACAACAAAAATCCCTAAATCTGAGAATACGGAAATATATGATACCCATACAAGGGTAGAAAGTTATTTGAAACTCAAAAAACTGGGATTTGAAGAAAAGGAGATTTTCGAGGATTTAGGCAACGCTAATTTCCTATCTGAAAATTACGAGACAGCCTTATTCTGGTATGACAAACTCAAAGGGCATAGCCCGAATGGAGTATTAACCAGTAGCTATCAGAAGCGGTATAAGTATGCCTTAAGAAAGTCAATGGGTATCGATGTATCGTCAATGCCAGAACATCAGGATTGGTTAACCATGATCAAATCTGATTACGAAATGGAACGGAGCCCTTTAAGTAGAAATTCTGCCGATTATTTGGCTGATAATCGCACATCTAAAGGCGTGTTATTAAAAAGTGAATATTTTTCAAATAAGCGCACCGCTGGAAAGAATAAGGCTTATCCGCTAAATAGTGAAAGGCTTAATCCGGAAAATGTATACGAATCACCAATTGTCTTAACCGCTGATGGTAATACGGCTTATTTCAGCAAGTCTCTTTATCAAAAACCACTGACCGGTATTTTCTCTAAAAAAGAATTGGTGCATAAAATCTTTCAGGCAAAAAAGGTGAATGGTGAATGGAAAAATATTAGGGAAATTGCTTTATGTCCCAAATATTCATCCGCACTGCACCCAACAGTTTCTTATGACGGCAAACGTTTGTTCTTTGCATCGAACATGCCCGGGAGCTATGGCGACTATGATATATATGTTGCTACGGTACATAGTGATGGTAGATTAGGTATTGCCAAAAACCTAGGTGAGAATGTGAATACCAAGAAGAATGATCTGTACCCAAACCTAGTAGGAGGCAAAACATTGTTTTTTGCATCTGAAGGTAGAGAGGGTCAAGGTGGACTAGACGTTTTTATGGTTGAAGTAGATCAAAAGAATGTTGGTTATGCTGTTAATCTAGGAAGCTCGATCAATAGCGAAGAAGATGATTTTACGGTTCGCTTTAAGTCAGATGGTGGTAGGGGATATGTCGTTTCCAATCGAGGAAAAAGCAAGGAAAATGTTCATCAAGTAGCTTTCTCAATTGGCAACCAGGAGGCAACTAAATATGACAATAAAAAAGAATTCGACATATTGGAAATTCTGAACAATGATTTAAAAGTTGATTATACCACTTCGCTTTATGAAGATGAATAGCAAACTGTTTAGAACCAAAATCAGGCAGAACGAGTAGCGTAAATATTGCTTCTCAATTGAATATCAAAATCACGCACAGTGGATGCCTGATTCAATTTGAACAAATGTCGCTAGTTAAATGTGACTTTACCCAAGTTTTACATTGTTACTTA
>JBATIW010000099.1:0-1716 GCA_049668005.1 Maribacter sp. | reverse complement strand
TCTTTTGAAGCGGATGTGGCAAGCATTAAAAGTACACGCGGGGCAACAATGGATAAGAAGACCCATAATGCGCTTAAAAAAGAAGAACATCCCAAGGTCATGTTTTCTGCTACCGATATCGCTTTTTCCGAAGGCGATAATCAGAGTATTTCTGGAAAATTGAATGTTGCGGGTGTAGCGAAAGATGTTGTTCTATCCGCTAGTATCAAGAATTCTGATGGAAATATCCAGCTAACGGGCAATTATAAAATTACACTCCAGGATTATAATATGGAGCCACCTACAGCAATGTTCGGTTCAATTGTAGTCGGTGATGATGTTACTGTAAATTTCGATTTGGTCTTTGCAAAAGAATAATCTTTACCAAAGCCACTTTTTTGCTTTCCGAATTAGTTTTATGGAGAGGGGCTTTTTTATATTCTTCTTACTTTTTATCTGTTTTGGAATTCATGCCCAAGGCCGGTTTGAATATACCCATCAGCAAATGGGCACTCAGATTAGATTGGTATTTTATACTATAAATAAGGAAAAGGCAGATTCGGTGGCTACTTTGGCATTCGATCGCATTGATGAATTGAATGAAAAATTAAGTGATTATCTTGATAATAGTGAACTAAACGTACTGGCCAATCAAGTAAAGAAGGAGGTTGTTGTAAGCGATGATCTCTACAGGATTCTTAAGAAAGCCAATGCGATTTCAGAAGCTACCAATGGTGCTTTCGACATAAGTGCGGGGCCACTAATCCGACTATGGAGAAAGACTAGGGAAACTAAAACACTACCATCGACATCCGATTTGGTTGAAGCCAAACAAAATGTTGGTTACAAGTTTATTGAATTCCCTAAAAAAAATGTGGTGCTCTTAAATACCAGTGCTATGCAATTGGATTTAGGAGGAATAGGCAAGGGCTTTGCTGCGGATGAGGTTATTAAAGTATTGGAATTGAACGGGGTAACTTCAGCCTTGGTTGATATGGGTGGGGATATCCGGGTAAGCAATCCACCACCGGGCAAGGAACATTGGGTATTGGCATTTTCGTATTACAATGAGAAGGGGAAAGAGGTCATTGAGAAGATAGGGTTAAAAGATGCTGCGGTTGCAACATCAGGTGATATGTATCAATATGTTGAAATAGAGGGGGAAAAGTATTCGCACATCATCAATCCACAGACTGGTATGGCTTTGAATAATAGGATTCAAGTAACCGCAATTGCCAAAAATGCGACCATGGCGGATGCTTACGCCTCGGCTTATAGTGTAATGGCCTTTGGTAATGGCACTGGCAATATTAAAGAATTTCCTAACTTGGAAATCTTTATGGTTAGCCAGTCAGATGAGGGCTATCGACATTGGAATAGTCCTGGATTTTACAGTTATATTATAAGCGAATAAATTAATTAAGGAACAATGAAATTCAATCTACAAGGGAAAACAGCAATAGTTACCGGTGGTGGAAGTGGTATTGGAAAGGCAATTTCCAAAACCCTCGCAGCGCAAGGCGCCAGCGTTCATATTTTGGAACTTAATATTGATGCTGCCCAGGAATGCGCAAATGAGATTGTTGAACAGGAAGGTAGCGCTTTTGGCCATAAATGTAATGTTGTCAAGCAATCAGAGGTTAAACATGTAGTCGATGCAATTGCCGAGAATGCTCAATTAGACATTCTCATTAATAATGCGGGTATCGCCCATATTGGTAATGTCGAGCATACCTC
>JBATIW010000098.1:0-1983 GCA_049668005.1 Maribacter sp. | reverse complement strand
ATCATCCTATAACGGTCCTGCCCAAAAGGTTGTGTTCCCTGTACGCACTGCCCCTGCCGTGCCCCCGGCCCCTGAAGGGGAGGGCAGGGTGTGCAACCTGACTTTAAAATTAGTACCTTTTACATATGAAAAAAGACGCGTTAGGTATATCTGGAATGCACGACGGAGCTACTCCAAACATTTTTAGGAATGCCGGAAAATTGCGTGTGGATATGACGGAGCCTGAAAAACTACTTTGGGAGCATCTCAGAACCAAACCTTTGGATTTCAAGTTTAGAAGGCAGCATCCCATAAGCGGTTACATCCTGGATTTTTATTGTCATAAAAAAAGGCTATCCATTGAAATCGACGGCGGTTATCACCAAACCGCGGCACAAAAAGAAAAGGACCGGGATAGATCGGCCTATTTAAACAGCGTAGGAATAAAGGAAATCAGATTTACAAATGAAGAAGTTTTAAATCAAATAGAGATGGTTATACAAAAAATCAATACAGAATTGCGCGCTGGCACCCTTTAGGGCAAGGGTGGGTGTGGGCATTTTCACTTTTCACTTCTTAGTTCAATTATTTTTTTGGAACAAGCGTAATCACCTTTGCTTTCACAGATTCGACCTTCGCTCTACTATAAAATAAGGGAAAGAACTTATCTTTTGCCCAAGTATCAAATAGATTATCATAGAAAGGACTATCCGAATCTCCCGACTGGCCTGGAGAATTGGTAAACAAAGAGTTATCAAAATCCCCAGTATCGATAATCACCCTAAAAGAAGCACCACTGGATTGGTTGTCATTACCGCCTGTGCTTCCAACAGTAGTGCCATTACCTCCTCTAGGATGAGGTCCTACTTCCAATTTCTCTCTTGTGATTGAATCCACTGCAGCACTCATAGGATGTCTAAGTTTGATATACTTGAATTTTTCTTGTCCATACTGCCAATTCGACATGTCATTTCCTAATCTGTCTTTCAACTTTTTCACGCTTTCCTCTAGTGCCTGTAAAATAAATTCATCTCTCCCTTTAATAGGATCTGCTCCAAATTTTCCATCAGGGAAAACCAACCAGTTTACGACTTTAGTTAATTGAAGATCACTAATAGATCGAATTTCCTCTGGAATGACCAGCTTTTCCATTTTAGCTTGAAGCAGCCTTTCCCATGTGACATATATCGAAGCTTCTTTGGAGTTAGGGTTCAGTTGATGATCTTCCCATGCTACAAGCATTATCCTGGCTTTTTCGGCAAGTTCACTCTTCGCAGTTAGATTTTTCAAAAGAGGACAAATACTTCTTGCAGCTAATGAAGTATAGTCAGTTACATATTCGGCCATATCCATGACCGTATGTTTCCTACCATTTTTCAACATTTCATTTACGCGTCGACCTCTGAATGGATCTGACCAGGAAAATCCAATGGCATCCATGTGAGGATAATCAATAGGCGTTACATTTTGATTTGCAGTTGAGAAAATGCCTGATTCAGGATTGTACAGGTTTGGTTTCTTTTTGATTTCCAAATATTTTTTCCATTCGTAGGATCCATCCCCAGGAACGGGAACCATTCCGCTAAAATTTTTACGGACAGGGGCTATGCCTACAGCTTGCCATCCTATATTTCCCTCTTTATCCGCCCATATCATATTCTCACCAGGAATATTACTATAATTACATGCTTCTCTAAATTCTTTGAATGTTTGGGATTGATTCATGCGCAAGCTTGCAAGATATGGGGAACCACCTATTTCCAGCCAGCCACATCTCACAGCATAAGCCTTGTGATTCTTAACATCCTCATAGACTATAGGACCATGCTTAGAATATTTTAATAGCACTTGTGTGGATTTCAGTCCTTTGATGGCTATCTCTTCCTTTATGATTTCCATATCCAGCCAATCATCTTGATACCTGTATTGATTATGATTTTGCGGGTTTGTATCATAGACATAAAGATCTTCAGCATCAGTTCGGAAAACAGTGAGACCCCATGC
>JBATIW010000097.1:0-3734 GCA_049668005.1 Maribacter sp. | reverse complement strand
GATTAGTATCGGGGGTGTTTTTAGTATCCTTTCTAGCAACAAGGTTAACAGAGAAAAATGCGGTTCGAATAGTTTTCAATTTATCCTTTTCATCGGTTATAAATTTATATATCAGCGGGTTGTGTTTTCCATATCTAATACTTGCGCCAATTATTAATGTGTCAAAATCCATTATATTTCCATTGAATGCCTCAATTGAATATAGTTCAGGTTTTAACTGATCGACAGTCAACAATTCTTCTAAATGTTCGCAAATTTTTTTAGTATGCCCATCAACTGATGAATATATTATGCCAATTTTTTGTTTCATTTTTTCTTAAATGCTTTGTCCAAATGTCAATAAGTTGTTGTCTGGGTCAAGTACGGAAAATTCCTTTTGTCCCCAAAATTTGGATTCCAATGGTCCATTTGGGTGAATACTTATTTTGTTATCCAATAATGTTTGATAAAACTCGTCAATGTTATCAGTTCTAATATATACTTGGCCATAATTCTCTTTTGGGTCAAGCTCCTTAAATTCAAAGAAGTGAATTTGGATTTTGTCTTTTTCCATCATCAAATAACCATCATAGTCGGCACTCCCAAATTCTTTGAATCCCAACTTATTTATATAAAATTCTTTCGTAAAATTTTTGTCACGCATTGGTAATTTCGGATTAATATCAGTTAGCATAATTCTACGATTAGCATTTGTAAATTAATATTTATTTAGGTTCAAATTCAGTTTAGAACTTCCCATAAATTTCAATCTGTTGTGTTCTTAAATGAACGCCAATGGTCTCGGCTATGAGCAGTTACGTCTGGCTATAGGCAGGGAGGTACATATTACACTGAGAATTCACGAGGATTTTCAGTGTAAGCGAGAACAAGCATTTAGGTATAGCAATGTTGTACATTGTTCTTTTATTCAAATAGTTTTTCTAATTGTAAGTATTCAGTTTCAATGTAGAAAATATCCCATTCGCCATACTCGTAATTTCCTAAATTTTTGGCTCTTGTAAAAAAGAAATATTTCCCATCTCTTGAAAACCTTGGTCCGCTTTCTTCATCATTAGAATTTATTTTTGGTCCAATTGGTTTTGCTTTACTCCATTCAGTTCCATTTCTTTTTGAAACGAAAATATCTTCTCCACCTGCTCCTCCAGGTGCTCCATAAGAGTTAAATACTAAATAGTTTCCATCAGGGGAAACAACCGCAGAATAAATCCAAAATTTTTCATCGTCAAAGATTCCTTTTATTGGGATAGGTGTAGAAAAGTGCTCATTTACATATTTTGTTTGATATAATTTAATAGCCTTTGTACCTCTAACCATAGTTGTGAAATAGAAAGTCTCATTATCTATCGTAAACAAAAAATTATTGTTGGAAGATGGCCATTCCTCGCCTTCAATTTGGACATCATTTATTGGAAAAGGCAAGGGTTCTGGTTTGCTCCAGCCACTATTACTTTTTTTCATCATCCAAATATTCATATCAAAATTACCTTTGTTAGGTTTATTTGGCAATGGTCTTTCAGAGCCGAAAAAGAATAATTCTCCATTTGGAGTAATTGAGGGAGCTTCATCTCTGTCTGTCGAAAATGCCGATTGGACAGGTTTTGTCCATTTACCATTTTCGAACGTAGCTTCATATATCTTCTGCTTTTGTTCTGGAGCTCTTCTAGAGAAATAGACCTTTCTACCATCTGGAGTGAACATTAAGGAAAATTCACTATTATTTTCGCTAGAAATAACCCCTTTAGCGAATGGAACTGCTTCTTTAACTGGTTCGATTGAATAGTTAATAGCGTTGGATGTATCTGAGTTATTGCAAGCTGCTGCCAACAATATGTAAAGGCCAAGTATTAAATATTTTGTTTCCATGTATCGTTTTTTTTAATGAAATACCACTTGGGTATATACGTCTATAAAACATCTTTGTACCCCTAGATTGGCTATTCTAGTTGAAAACGCACAGATTTTATGTTCAACTTCAAATACTTCATAGCATCAAGAATACCATCAAATTATAGTTTAAGTTTGAAAAGTATGCACGAAGTATGCATTTTAACACTTTTGTTGGAAATAATGAGGTGGTGAATGAAGGAACTTTATTTCTAAATATAATTATGCAAGACGTATGCATACCATACACAAAAAAAGAGGCAACCTCTCGGATACCTCTTATTTATTGTGATGGCAGAAGGATTCGAACCTTCGACCGCCTGCTTAGAAGGCAGGTGCTCTATCCAGCTGAGCTATGCCACCATTTTTTGATTAAGGGTTTAGCCTTAAACAAAAAAGCTTCAAGTTTCCTTGAGGCTTCTCATGTAGTAGCGGGGACTGGACTCGAACCAGCGACCTTCGGGTTATGAGCCCGACGAGCTACCTACTGCTCTACCCCGCGATGTATCGTTAAGTACTACTAAAAGCACTATTTTCATTTTTTGTCTCAAGTAAAGTAGGTACCCTGTCCTGAGCCTTGTCGAAGGGTACTGCTCTACCCCGCGATGTATCGTTAAGTACTACTAAAAGCACTATTTTCATTTTTTGTCTCAAGTAAGGTAGGTACCCTGTCCTGAGCCTTATCGAAGGGTGCTGCTCTACCCCGCGATGTGGACGGCAAATATACAACGGTTTTTTAGTTAAATCAAAACTTGTACAAATATTATTTTTATGCGCTTTCTTAATAAAATGCTTAAAATCCATACCTTCGGGTTTTACATATTTTATGGATGCTATTAATGAATTGTTAGCAGTTCTTATCTCATACACCGAGTGGATCATGCTATTTTTTGTGATCGGAGGTGGTCTTTTTCTGGTCTTTTATTCGAAATTTTTACCCTATCGTTATTTTAAACATGCTATCGCAATAACTGCTGGTAAGTATGACGATCCTGATGATCCTGGTGAAGTAAGTCATCTTCAGGCGCTTTCTTCCGCTGTCGCCGCCACTGTTGGTTTGGGAAATATTTCTGGGGTTGCAATTGCCATTTACATGGGAGGCCCAGGGGTTGTTTTTTGGATATGGGTCACTGCCATAATTGGTATGTGCATTAAGTTTTATTCCTGTAGCCTTTCAATTATGTACAGGGATACGGATAGTGACGGGAAATTGCAAGGTGGGCCTATGTATTATATTACCAAAGGTATCGGACCCAAAGCAAAACCTTTGGCCATATTTTTCTGTGTCGCTGGGTTGGTTGGATTTTTAGGGGTCTTTACTGTAAACCAGTTTACCCAGACTTTTTGGGTTGTTGTAAATCCGAATGAATCAATTGCAAATTTGGGTGAATTCAATTGGAAATTGATCATAGGTATTTCCCTCTCGATTATTACATCATTTGTAATATTTGGTGGTTTAAAAAAAATAGCGAAAGTCGCTACGGCTATTGTACCCTCGATGGTCCTATTATATTTTGTGGCTGTAGTCATTATAATGGCAATGAACATAAGTGATATTTTGCCATCCTTTGAAGTTATTTTTGCCGAAGCATTCAATTTAGATACAGCGATGAAAGGGGGCTTCTGGGGATTGGTTATACTCGGCGTTCGTAGAGCTGTTTTTTCCAATGAAGCAGGCTTGGGAAGTGCACCCATGTATCATGGTCAATCAAAGACCAAGGAACCTATCCAGGAAGGCCTTGTTTCAATGTTGGGCCCTTTCATAGATACCATAGTTGTGTGCACCCTTACGGCTATTGTCATAATTTTGAGCGGTGCTTATTTGGAAGCCGAGAGCAACGGTATATTAA
>JBATIW010000096.1:0-6138 GCA_049668005.1 Maribacter sp. | reverse complement strand
GGTATATTTAGTATCCCAAAACGCTTTATTCTGCTTCATCATCTATATAGCCATCAATTTCCCTTCGGTCTTTCTTAGTAGGTCTGCCCATACCTTTTTTGCGATAGTACGACTTGGAGTATTTTAATAATTCTTCGTTCTCAAAGGCAGCTTTAGGGGTGGTGTCTTTCCGATAGATATCGACTAATTTTGCCCCAACTCGGTTTTTTGGTACATCCAAAACAACCAATTCGTAGTTAATCTGGTTCTTGCGTAGGATAATTTTATCCATTGGATAAACTTCCCTGGATGATTTCACAACCTGTCCGTTTATTTTTACATGCCCTTTTTTACAGGCTGTTGAAGCAATATTCCGTGTCTTAAAGTAGCGGGTATGCCATAAGTATTTATCAATACGCATAAACAATCAAAATTCTTTGTTAAGGAGCTCTGCAAAAATACGGAAAATTGTATCTTGCGGCCTTTAATTGCTAATTGATGAAAATGAAAAATATTTTAATGCTGGTTCTTTTTATTGCAATCGTTTGGTCATGCAAGAAAGATGATGAAGAAGAAAACCTAATTGTAGTGCCGCCACAAACATTATCTGAGACTGCTGCCGAGGATGATGCCAAAATAAGGGAGTTTTTACAAACACATTTCTATAATTATGAGGAATTTGATTCCCCACCAGCCGATTTTGACTTTAGGATAAAATTGGATACGATTGCTGGTGATAATGCAGATAAAACGCCGCTTATTGATCAAATGGCCTCGAAGGAGGTATCGGTCTCTTCTGACGCTTTCGGATTGGATGAATCTGAAACTGTTAATCATAAATATTACTATTTAGAAGCTGAAGAGGGTAGTGGTCCTGGTCCATCGGTTGCCGATTCAACGTATGTTAGATATGAAGGTTCCTTGTTAAATGGGGTGGTTTTCGATGGCTCCATTAATTCACCGGTGTGGTTTGATTTAGCGCAAATTCAGGGACCGGGTGCGGCAAGGGGATTTGCTGAGGCAACGTCAAACTTCAAGACAGGTGGCGAAATTGTTGTTAATGCAGATGGGACTTTTATTGTAGAGGATTACGGAGTAGGATTAATGGTCATGCCTTCAGGGCTGGCATATTTTAATGTGTCAAGAGGAAGCATTCCCGTTTATGCTCCTTTGATTTTTAAGGTTGATTTATTTGCAATGAACGATACAGATCATGACAGGGATGGTATACCATCTATCATGGAAGATGAGAATAACGATGGTTATTTATATAATGATAACACCGACGAAGAGCAGGAGAAGGAGTTTTTTGGAACCTTGTTCGCAAATTTCCTAGATGCAGATGATGACGGGGATGGTACAGCAACAATTGATGAGATTGATATTGATGAGGAAGGCAACGTAACTTTCAGGGATACTGATGGTGACGGTATTAACGACCACTTAGATAGTGATAGTTAATGCGAATCATTAAAAAAATAAGCAAAAAGCCCATACAGTAATGTATGGGCTTTTTGCTTATAATACCTACCGTTATAATTTCAATGAAAGTCCAAAAATGATCTGTGAGGGTCTTGAATCAACTCTACCTGAAATGTCGGCGATGTTATCCCCTATGATCTCCGCTTCATTTTCAGAGAATCCTCTTTCATAGCGTACATCTAATCCTATGTTCCCCAAGTTTACGCCAATACCAAAATGGGCGCCAATCGTAAAATCATTTTTTACATCATCGAGTTCCACATCCTCTAAATCATTGTTCAGGGTATACTGAAAAGCCGGCCCTGCGAATATATGCAGTGGCCCAATGATCTTATAACCCAAAAGAACAGGAATATCCAGTTTGGAAATGTCGTAGTCGTTAGTTCCGCCATCAACGTCATAACTACTTTTAGTTTTGGTATAAATCAATTCTGGTCTTATATAGATTTTCGGAAAATCCAATTTTCCAAAAAAGCCAACATGATAACCAACCTTGCCATCTGAACCAGCGATTAAATCCTCACCTGCAGATTGTACTTGTTGAAAACTCAAGTCACCATTTTGGTTGTAGTTTAGTCCGGCTTTAATACCGAATCCAGAATCACTCTGTGCGAATGCAGTTAAGCTTACCAAAGCAAGAGCTGCCAATAGAATTGTTTTTTTCATAATGTGTCTGTTTTTAATAGTCGATTGGTATCAAAAACAATACCATTTATTTTTCGACCCACTACTCAAAGAACGATGTCCGGATAACTTTATTGCCTGTCTTTTACAATTGAAGCGCAATTTATTTATATTAAAATTCGCTTGGTATTATGCATGAATTTTGCATTTAACTTTTCATCATTTAAGCCAATGGAATCCTAAACTTTATTTTTTTGTTAAGGACTTTATGCAGGGCAGTTGTTTATATTTGCGACTTTAATCAAAGATTTGCAATTTACTTTAGAACATACAGACACCCAAAGCAAAGCCCGTGCATGTACAATGGTTACTGATCATGGAGTTATTGAAACTCCTATTTTCATGCCTGTTGGTACCGTGGCATCAGTTAAGGGAGTACATCAAAAAGAATTAAAGGAGGAGATAAATCCAGATATAATCCTTGGAAACACCTATCATTTATTCCTAAGGCCAAAAATCGAAATATTGCGGCAAGCCGGGGGTTTGCATAAATTTATGGGCTGGGATCGGAATATGTTGACGGATAGCGGGGGTTATCAAGTGTATTCGCTATCAGCCAATAGAAAAATAAAGGAAGAAGGCGTAAAGTTTAAATCACATATTGATGGTTCCACACATATGTTCACTCCGGAAAATGTTATGGAAATCCAACGTGTTATCGGTGCCGACATAATCATGGCATTTGATGAATGTACACCTTATCCCTGTGATTATAATTATGCCAAGCGCTCTATGAAGATGACGCATAGATGGCTGGATCGTTGTATTGCCCATCTTGAAAAAACACCTTTTACCTACGATTATTCCCAATCGTTTTTCCCAATTGTCCAGGGTTCCACCTATAAGGATCTACGCAAACAATCGGCCGAGTATATTGCCAATGCAGGAGCGGAAGGCAATGCGATTGGGGGACTTTCTGTAGGGGAGCCCGCAGAGGAAATGTATGCAATGACAGAAGTAGTATGTGATATCTTGCCAGAGGATAAACCTAGATATTTAATGGGTGTTGGTACCCCGATCAATATCTTGGAAAATATAGCTTTGGGAATAGATATGTTCGACTGTGTGATGCCTACTCGAAATGCGCGAAACGGAATGCTTTTCACGGCCCATGGCACCATAAATATCAAAAATAAAAAGTGGGAAGATGATTTTTCACCAATTGATGAACTAGGAACTACTTTTGTGGATAGGGAATACTCAAAGGCCTATTTACGGCACTTGTTCGCTGCCAATGAGTACTTAGGCAAACAGATAGCCACAATTCATAACCTAGGCTTTTATTTATGGTTGGTTCGTGAAGCCCGAAAGCGTATTATAGCTGGGGATTTTTCGCAATGGAAAAATACTATGGTGAAACAAATGGATAAAAGGTTATAACATTGGGAATCATTGACAAATACATCCTAAAAAGGTATTTGGTCACTTTTGCAGTGATGCTCTTACTATTCATCCCTATTGGGATAATGGCCAATCTAGCCGAACAAATTGGCAAGATGATTGACAACGATGCGCCAACCAATGAAATAATTGTTTATTACATCAATTTCACCATTTATATTGGCAGTCTTCTATTTCCGATATTCCTGTTTTTATCGATTATATTTTTCACCTCGAAACTGGCAAGTAATACTGAGATTGTTGCTATTTTAAGTTCCGGTGTCTCCTATAATCGTTTTCTAAGACCATATATAGTGGGGGCAACCATTATTGCAATAACTATGTTGGTAATGGCCATGTTCATAGTTCCCAATGCAAGTAAAGGATATAATGAGTTTAAATTCAAATACTTAAAAAAAGGAAAGCAGGATAGGATTACGAGCAATATTTTTAATCAGCTCAACGAAAACGATTTTATTTATGTGAGCAATTTCGATCCAGCAAGACAAAATGCGAATAAATTCACTTTTGAAAGATTCAACGATGATAACACCTTGGATTTCAAAATATCGGCCAATAGTATACGATGGGTCGAAAAGGATAGTATTTATAGACTTGTAAAGTACCAAAAGCGAAAGATCGTTGGTGATTCCGCAATTATTGAAACAAAGAATAGGCTAGATACATTATTCACTTTTAAGATTGAAGATCTTACGCCAGTATCCTATATCGCAGAGACCAAAAATCTTTTTGAGCTAAATAAGTTCATTGCTGATCAAAGAAGAAAAGGTGCATCCAATATCAACAACTATGTTCTGGTGAAATATAGAAGATGGGCCTTACCACTTACTGCATTTATTCTAACCATTATTGCCGTAGCAGTATCCTCGGTTAAAAGAAGAGGAGGTATGGGAATCAATCTGGCATTTGGCATCGGGGTTGCTTTTATCTACATCTTTTTTGATAAGGTATTTGGTACCTTGGCAGAGCAAGCGGGCTTTTCACCGCTTTTAGCTGTAATCATCCCTAATATCGTTTTTGGAATTTTAGCTTTTTACCTGTTGCAGAATGCCAAGCGTTAAGCTAAAAATTTACTTACTTCTACATTTAATTGTTTTTATCTAAGGCCATACTGATTATCATGACGGTTTTCGGTAATGGGGTATTGAAACAAATGAATGCTAAAAAGAATATATAGTGGATAGGGTTACCTTATATTATTTTATATTTGTCCAATCAAACTAACAAAACCTACCAATCTCATGGAATATTTAGATTTTGAACTGCCCATTAAGGAGCTTGAGGACCAGCTTGACAAATGTATGGTCATCGGGGAAGAAAGCGATGTAGATGTAAGTGAAACATGTAAGCAGATTGAAAGAAAGTTAGCAGAAACACGAAAGGATATTTATAAAAACCTTTCGGCTTGGCAACGTGTTCAACTTTCAAGACATCCTAATAGACCTTATACATTGGATCATATCAATGCCATTTGTGGGGATACCTTCTTGGAATTACATGGTGATCGCAATGTTAAGGATGACAAGGCAATGATAGGTGGTTTGGGAAAAATCGGAGACCAGAGCTATATGTTCATTGGTCAGCAGAAAGGGTATAACACAAAAACGCGACAGTATCGAAATTTTGGGATGGCCAACCCTGAAGGGTATAGAAAGGCGTTACGTCTTATGAAATCTGCCGAGAAATTCGGAATACCTGTATGCTGTTTGATTGATACTCCTGGTGCTTATCCCGGCATTGAAGCTGAAGAACGAGGCCAAGGTGAGGCTATTGCCAGGAACATCTTGGAAATGACCCGTCTAAAAGTTCCGATTATCGTAACCATTATCGGTGAAGGGGCTTCCGGAGGTGCTTTGGGAATTGGTGTTGGTGATCGAGTATTGATGTTGGAAAATACGTGGTACTCTGTAATATCACCGGAATCATGCTCTTCTATCTTATGGAGAAGCTGGGAATATAAAGAACAGGCTGCCGAATCACTTAAGCTCACTGCTCCAGACATGAAAAAGTTAAAACTAATCGATGAAATTGTACGTGAACCTATCGGCGGAGCGCATTGCAATCGTGAGAAGACTTTTGAAATCGTGAAAAATA
Source organism: Maribacter sp. (assembly GCA_049668005.1). Taxonomy (GTDB): domain Bacteria; phylum Bacteroidota; class Bacteroidia; order Flavobacteriales; family Flavobacteriaceae; genus Maribacter_A. Next base: position 498 of record JBATIW010000096.1, on the reverse strand, counting down.
AAATTGCTTCCCATTATCAGGTATTGGAAAAGTTATCACCAAAAGAACTGGTAGAATTACGCATGGATAAATATGCCAACATGGGAGTATTTAATGGTTAACCGTAGTTTTTGCCAAGGTTGTTAAAATTTAATTAAACCAATCCTCATTTTTTTTGTGTTATCAACAGATTTTGTAACTTATCAACAGGTGAATTGTTAATCAACCGTTGATATCGTTAGTTGTTAAACCCATGTTAACTTAAGGTTAATTGCATATTTTCGTAGCCATGGAAAAACCTAAGCCACTTATTGGTCGTAAGATCGACAAAACCACTATAATCAACTTGGAGCGAGGTAAAATACCTCCACAAGCAGTTGATTTAGAGGAAGTTGTGCTAGGCGCAATGATTATTGACAAGAAAGGTGTTGATGAAGTAATAGATATCTTACATCCTGAAGTTTTTTATAAAGATGCGCATCGTTTTATATATGAGGCTATTTTTAAATTGTTCGAAAC
>JBATIW010000095.1:0-9671 GCA_049668005.1 Maribacter sp. | reverse complement strand
TTATGTCTCCTATGACTATGAAACCATAAAACAGTATTTGGCGTTTATTGAGCAGGAAGCTAAAAAAGCCAATGTTGAAATATCCGGCTTACGTTTTTATTTTTCCAATTATCCTGACAAAACGTTATTCGACAACAAGGATTCCATTTTTCATCCAAAGCAAAATTCCGTGATGTTATCACCAACAATGAAAAAAGGAAAAAGGGATTATCTATTCTATATTGAAGGAACCCAAGCTGAGCAAAAGGCAGTGTTGCTCTCAGATAGTTTTGGGCCAATCAATACCGATGAAATGGGGAATTTAAAAGAAAGCGACAACAAGTCGTATGCTTCTTTCTTGCCTAGTCCCACAAAAAATTCAACATTAAATTCCTCATTCTATGCTGGTACAAGTTTGACAATGAATAGAGGAACTGGTGCACCACCACCCTATAATTAGAATTAATATTTTCAATAGAATAAATGACCCCTGGAATCTTGGAATTTTTAAAGGAAAATTATTTTCTTGCGCTATATGCGATTGCCCTTCTTTTATCCGTACTAAGGTATAAGAGATACTTTGATTCTTTATTAAAGTATTTACCTATTATTATTGCATATACGCTGATATCTGAAATATTGGGCTTATTAATAAGGGAAAATGATAACATACAGATAGTTTATTTAGAAGGATATTCCTTTTATAATATCCTGATTTTCAACATTTTTGATATTGTTTTCTTTTTATATTTCTTTTCCGTTTATAGGAATGTAGTCACAGAAATAAAATATAGGAATTGGATAAAATATGGAGCGTTTCTGTTTATAGCTTGCACCTTAATTAATCCCTTCTTTCAGAACTTTGTACTTTACCCTCAATTGATTGCCTCAACTGTAGGTTCCTTTGTACTTATTTTCGCTATACTTCTGTATTTTATTGGTAAGAAAACTATAAGCAATTTACCGAATCATCAAAACCTTCTATTTTGGATTAGTATGGGATTACTATTGTTTTATACATTCTATCCGTTTATTTTACTTATTGGCCATTTCGATTATGAATTATACCAAAAACTTCATATTCGATTTATACACCATCTGCTCATTGCAGTTATGTATTCCTGTTTTGTTCTAGGCTTCGTTCTAATGAGGCGAATAAGATCTTTTGAAGCTATGTAAAACAAAAAAGCCCTGACAATACTGTCAGGGCTTTTTAAATAATTTAGAAAAGAATTACAATGCAGCTATGTGCTTTGCTAATTTACTTTTTATATTGGCTGCTTTGTTAGCGTGAATAATTTTTCGCTTGGCCAATCTATCGATCATACTAACAACTTCTGGAAATAATTTCTCAGCATCCTTTTTCTTTTCTTCACCACGTAATTTCTTAATAGCATTACGGGTAGTTTTATGCTGATATCTGTTACGTAAACGAACTGCTTCGTTTCTTCTTATTCTCTTTAATGCTGACTTGTGATTTGCCATCTTCTCTTTTGTTATGTTTTTTAGGATACTTAATCCTATTTTTATATTGGTAGCCCGTAGGGGAATCGAACCCCTGTTACCAGGATGAAAACCTGGCGTCCTAACCCCTAGACGAACGGGCCATTTTCATGTGGGAGAAAATCAGTTAATTAATCTTGTCCCATATTTCAAAACAACCTTGTAGTCCGTAGGGGAATCGAACCCCTGTTACCAGGATGAAAACCTGGCGTCCTAACCCCTAGACGAACGGACCATTACTTTGCACAAAATGCGGATGCAAAAATACAATTATTTTTAACTATCGCAACCCTTGCTTATTATTTTTTCCGTGAATCTTAAATATAAGTATTCTTTAATTTAAAGAAGCTTTATTATTTATGATTGGAAAACCAACAGTTTTCTATTATCTGGACGATTCACGGTCTTAATAAGCTTTGGCAAACAACACCCTTCGCGAAGAAGGTTTACCGGTAACCATGCAACTGCCCGCCTTAGCATCGACCTCAAAAGGAATACAACGAATTGTGGCTTTCGTTTCTTCTTTTATCTTATCCTCAGTTGCTATACTACCATCCCAATGGGCCGATATAAATCCTCCTTTTTCTTCCAACACCTTTTTAAATTCGTCGTAAGAATCAACTTCTGTAATATGTTCTTTTCTGTAATCAAAAGCTTTTGTAAATATATTCTTCTGAATATCCCCCATCAAGAATTCAATTTTTGATACTACTTCCTCCATGGGAACCGTTTCTTTCTCAAGTGTGTCACGACGAGCAACCTCATAGGTGCCATTTTCCATATCCCGTTGCCCAATGGCTAAACGAACAGGAACTCCCTTCAATTCATATTCATTGAATTTGAATCCTGGTTTATGGGTATCCCTATTATCAAATTTAACCGAGAAGCCCTTTTCCCTTAATTCCTTTACCAAGGGATTCACTTTTTCCGAAATTGCATCCAATTGTTCCAGGCCTCTGTAAATAGGGACAATAACTACTTGTATTGGGGCAAGCTTAGGCGGTAGGACCAAACCATTATCATCGCTATGCGTCATTATCAATGCACCCACCAAGCGCGTAGATACACCCCAAGATGTTGCCCAAACATGTTCCTGCTTTCCTTCTTTTGTTGCAAACTTCACATCAAAAGCTTTAGCGAAATTCTGACCTAAATAGTGTGAAGTACCTGCCTGCAGTGCTTTGCCATCTTGCATTAAAGCTTCAATACAGTATGTTTCAACCGCCCCTGCAAAACGCTCACTTTCGGTTTTAATTCCTTTTATTACCGGGACTGCCATATGATTTTCAACAAAATCAGCATATAAGTGCATTATCATTTCTGCTTCATCAACCGCCTCTTTTTCTGTAGCATGTGCTGTATGGCCTTCTTGCCATAAAAATTCTGTGGTACGCAAGAAAAGCCGGGTCCGCATTTCCCAACGTACGACATTCGCCCATTGATTGATCAATAAAGGCAAATCTCGATATGATTGGATCCATTTTCTAAATGTATCCCAGATTATGGTTTCTGAAGTAGGTCTTACAATAAGCTCTTCCTCTAATTTCGAATCTGGATCTACAATGATCCCACTACCATCTTCGGCATTTTTCAATCGATAATGGGTAACAACGGCACACTCTTTGGCGAAGCCCTCAACATGACTGGCCTCCTTACTCAAATACGACTTTGGAATGAATAAAGGGAAATATGCATTTTCGTGGCCGGTATCCTTGAACATTTTATCCAATCCTGCTTGCATTTTCTCCCAAATGGCGAATCCGTATGGTTTAATGACCATACACCCACGAACCCCCGAATTCTCGGCCAAATCAGCCTTTACAACGAGTTCGTTGTACCATTTGGAATAATCCTCACTTCTCTTCGTTAAATTTTTACCCATTATGCGTAGTTTGGCACAAAACTTGTGTTAATGTTATCAAAATAGTTCGGTAAAACTAACTATTTTAAACATGTTCAACAATAAAATTTGAAACGATGATACATTCTCTACCCCTCTCAAGAATTCGCACTGCGACCTTGATTGCCATATCCGGCATTTTGGTTGTTTCCTGTGGTTCTTACCAGCAAGCATCATATTATGATAATGACGGTATATATGAAGATGATAACGTTCGTATTGTTGAAAGAGCACCGCAACAGCTAAAGAAGAATCAAGAACACGACCCATACGCTGACTACTTTGGACAAAAGGCCGATGAATACAACGAAATATTGGACAGTGAAGTGTTCACCGATGTAGATTCGTATTCCAGTAAAAATGAAAATGATAGTATTCCCCAAAATGGTGAATTAACCGATTATTACGAACCCGAAAATGATTATGCAGGTTATGGTGGATGGGGAGATAATGCCACAAGCGTAAACATTAATATCTATGACAATGGCTGGAACAATTGGGGCTTTGGTGGTTTTGGTGGTTTTGGTTGGGGGTGGAATGACCCTTGGTTATGGAACAACTGGGGCTATGGAAGTTTTGGTTGGGGTGGTCCATGGGGATGGAACAGATGGAACAACTGGGGCTATGGCTATGGTTGGGGAAACCAATGGGGATGGAACAACTGGGGCTTCGGCTTTGGTTGGGGAAACCAATGGGGATGGAACAGATGGAACAACTGGGGCTATGGCTATGGTTTTTATGGAAACGGCCGTTATGGCTACAACAACTATGGGTACAACAGAAGCAGAAGAGGGTATTATAACAACAATACAATTGCAGGCAATAGCTCAGCAAGAAATCTAAGAGGAAGATCTAACGTTAATACAAGGGGTACATCTCCTAGATATCGTAGCAATAGTTCAACTTCAAGGGCTGGAACGGCTAGGCGAAGTTCCAATACTAGAAGCACAAATGCTTATAGAAGTAATACATCTACAAGAAGAACAGTTGGTGTTGACCAAAATAGAGCCTACCGAACAAGCAGAAGTACTAGGGCCACGCCCAGATACAATAGCTCATCAAGGACTAATCAAAATTATCGGGGTTCTACATCGAGAACCGGCACATACAGAAGTGGTTCAACGGGAACAAGAAGTGCAACTGTACCTAGAAGTTCTGCGTACCGAAGTTCAGGTAGTCGTACGCGAAGTGGAAGCACGTACAGAAGCTCTGGAAGCAGTACTAGAAACAATCAATCCTATAGACGTTCTGCACCACGAAGTAGCAGCTATCGTTCAGGAAGTAGAAGTTCTAGTACAAGAAGTAGCGGAAGCTATAGAAGTTCTGGTAGTAGTTCCAGAAGTTCAGGTAGCCGTGCAAGAAGTTCTGGTAGTAGTTCCAGAAGTTCGGGTAGCAGCGCGAGAAGTTCTGGCGGCTCTTCAAGATCATCATCTGGCGGAAGATCATCTTCAGGGAGAAGTGGCGGAAGAAGACAATAATTCACAATCTTATTTAAAATACACATAAAATGAAAAGATATTTGACTTTCATAGTGCTATGCGCATGTGCGATTTCATCTGCTCAAAACATCAATGATGTACTACGGTATAGCCAAGAAAACCTACAAGGTACAGCACGATTTCAAGGAATGGGTGGCGCTTTTGGTGCCTTAGGAGGAGACCTTTCAGGGCTTAATGTAAACCCAGCAGGGTCAGCTGTATTCAACAATAGTCTATTCACTTTTTCCGGCACCCACTACGAAATGGATAACTTGTCCAATTACTTTGGAACAAGATCAGGTATTAAAACACATGATGTTGATATTAATCAGGTCGGTGGGGTTTTCGTTTTTAAAAGTAATGACAACTCCGATTGGAAGAAAATGGCCATTGCCATCAATTATGATGTGGTCCAAAATTTCGAAGATACTTTTAGCATCTCAGGAGAAAGTAATCAAGGAATTGATAATTATTTTTTGAATTTTGCTCAAGGTGTACCCTTTGGATCCATTTTGCTCCAAGATGGGGAATATATTGAGGAGGGATATCTTGACATTGGAGCTGCACAAGGATTTGGCGACCAGCAAGCATTTTTGGGATATTACGGGGGTGTTCTTGACCCTGAGGACCAAAATGACGACACTACGGCCTATAATAGCAATGCTTTATACAATACAGTGAATCAAGATTTTTCTAGATTTACAGCGGGTTACAATAGTAAGTTCACCTTGAATTTTGCCTCGCAATACCAGGACAATTTATACTTGGGTGCCTCTTTAAATTTTCACACAATATTCTATGATCAGGTTGATGAGTTTCGCGAGCGGGGTTATGATCCAGTTTCTGCAATACAGTTTACCGATTTCTCAAATTTTCTACATACTGAAGGGTCAGGCTTCTCGTTTAGCCTGGGAGCAATTGCCAAGTTGAACCAAAATGTGAGATTAGGAGGTAGTTATCAATCACCAACATGGTACGATTTAACTGATGATTTATCGCAACGTATTAATTCTGATTTGGCAGATGAAGACATTGATTTTATAAATTTCAATGTTATAAATCTGTTTGAGGCATACACCATAAAAACACCTGCGAAGTTAACTGGTAGTTTGGCGCTGGTTTTTGGTAAAGACGGACTTCTAAGTTTTGACTACGGATACCAAGACATGTCACAAGCCGAATTAAGGCCTACGGTAGATTCAAGTTTTTCAGTTGTAAATTCAGATATATCAAATAATCTAGGGGCTGTATCTTCCTTTAAATTGGGAGGAGAATACCGAGTTGATCAAGTTAGTCTACGAGCTGGCTACCGTTTTGAGCAAAGCCCTTATTCCGATGGAAATAATATTGGCGATTTAAATGGGTATTCCGGAGGTTTTGGTTATAGTTTTGGGGGAAGCCGTTTAGACCTTGCCGTAAACAGAACGGAACAGGACTACAATATGCAGTTGTTTGATACTGGGGTTACCACACCTGCACTTATCAATAATAGAAACACCAATGTAACATTAAGTTATACGTTGAATTTCTAATCAGGAAAATCTTATAAAACAAATAAGCCCTGATGATACCGTCAGGGCTTATTTTTTATCTTTTTAATGTAAAATGTGTTTGCAGCGTCTTCGCCACTACCACGCCTTCTTCATCGCGTGAATATTCCATCTTAAACCAATAATCAGATGAGGGCATGGGCCTACCATTAAAGGTGCCATCCCATCCTATGGTTGTAGCATCCAATTGTTTTAAGAGTTTACCATAACGGTCAAAAATATGAACAACGGGATCCGTGAGCGTTTCAATGCCAAGGACATTCCAAAAGTCATGGAAGCCATCGGTATTAGGGGTGAAAAATTTTGGATATCCTACCACTAAAAAATCAATGGGTTCGGTCGTTCCACATCCGTTCGTATCATTAATAATTACCGAATTCACTCCCGGAGGTACATCCAGGAAAATCGGGTCGTCCTGGAATACGCCACCGTTAATGGCATACTCATAATTCCCATTTCCGAGTACCACAAATTCAACATTATTACTATCAGCGAGATCATCTAAAATTATCACTTCATCCAATACAGGCACTCCATAAAATGTAATTAGGATACCCCCGATATCAGCCACTGTGGGAGGTGTCCCCAAACCAGTCGTAATGACAGCAAAATAACGTCCAGAATTGGGGCTTGCCACCACTAACTCGGCCCCAAAAGGCCCGGAGCCTGCCAACGTAGCATCAATAGTGCCGTCGTCGTCGTAATCAACCGTCCAAGCAACACTTGCTATATCTGCACCTGCAGGAGAGTTCAAAGCACTTAAAGTAATAGGGGGATCACCTTCACAGGCGATAATATCCAACCCTAAAAATTCATCGCGCAAGGTACAGTCCAATGCCGTATTTTGGTCAGCTTCGACTGAATTTCCAGTGAAAGTCAATGAATATGGTTCTGGGTCCCCGTCGAAATTAGTGTTGAAGTTGTTGATAAGAATATAGTAGATCTCTCCTGGCAGTACATCCAACCATTCATCATATGTATTCTGACTTCCTACTAAGAAAGGCGCACCTTGAACCCCATTTTCAGGGTTAACACCTATACCTGTAAAATTGGTACTGTTAACTTCGTAATTACATCGTATGGGTGCAGAGGAACCATCACCTATAATCGTACAGTAATTTTGTCCACTGGTCTCATCATAAGGACCATAAACCGCGAAATCCCATTCTGCTGTAGGGGTGCCAACTCCACCAACAGGCAATGATTCAATATCAAAGCCTACCTGACCTCCTGTACCTGCCCTAAAGACAAACCAGGATGTATTATTTTCAATATTGGCCGAGCTTACACTACCTTTCTCCAAACAACCACTTTGACGAACGATATCCGGGTCAAAATCGTCGATATCACCGCTGCCATCGGCGAGACCCATAATGGGCGCATCGGCACAGACAGGTATAGCGCTTCTACAATCTGGGGAGTTTTGGGCATTGATTCCCGCAACAAACATGAAAAGACAACAAACAACACAAATAAGTGTTCGCATAGGAAATGGGGCTAACATTAAACTACTAATAAATAGTATAACTCAACCTCTTATATTTTATTATGTTTTATCGGAATTTTATGCAGTTAATCGATAAAATGCATCCTATTCTTAGCATTTATTCGGTTATCGTCTTAGTGAAAAGTGGTTGCTTATGTATTTTGCGGTACTTGTTTGCCCCATCGAATCTGTGTATGTGAGCTGAAACCAATAATCTGAGGAAGGTAGCGGATTGCCATTAAAAAGTCCATCCCAACCGGCATCGGTTTGATTCAACTGTTTTAATAATTTACCAAAACGGTCATAGATATAAACGATTGGGTTTTCAAGATTGGAAATCCCTTCTATCTGCCATAATTCATTGTTATTATCCCCATTTGGAGTGAAAAACTTTGGAAAACCTACCACAACTATTTGCTCCGTTGCTGTGCCGCAACCTTTTATATCATTAATTGTTACAGTATGTTGTCCTGGGATAACATTAGTAAAGGTGTTGCCCAGCTGAAAATCGCCATCATCCAGCTGATACTCAAATTCACTATCAACATCAGTTATCACAGTTACTCGATTGTCATTCTGAAGATCTTCAATAATCACATCTGTAATTTCCGGTGTTCTTGAGAAGATTACGTTTATCGTTATTGAATTTACACAACTTAATCCGGGCTGGTTATTGGTGGCCGTCAATGTATACGAACCTGTTTGTGTAACCAATATGCTTGCCGATGTTTCACCAGAATCCCAAGAATAATTATAATTGGCATTTGGAGATAGTTCCCCAATAGTTACTGATGTACTGTTCTCGCACATATAAACATCAGAGGGGAAATCCAATGCTGGTGTTTCTATATACTCAAGTTCAAAATCTTGGGAAGCATCATAACATCCAGGATTGTATAACGAAGATAGCCTTACATAAATAGTTTCTGTACTGCCCATGGTTTCATATTGTTTAGGCAAGAAATCTATACCAAGCATTGCATCATTCAAGGAGCTGTGATAACTAACGATATATTCAGAAGGGCTTTGGGTTCCTAAAACTTCGGCATCCTTAACGGAAAGATCATATATATCAATGTCAGCGCAAAAGGCATCATCCGATACCATATTAGCACTAGGGATTGTATAAAAAACCGCATTTACATCACTAATAATATTGTTGTTTGAAGGCATGATGACCTGAACTCTGTACATTGCAGAAGTTGTAACCTGATAGGTAGGGTCATGTTCTCCATTGATAGGTTGAAATCCACTTCCCAAATCCTCGAACCAGTTGTAATCAATCGCATCGGTTGTCGTGGCATCAAGTGTAATAACATCATTCTCGCAAGCCGAGATTGGTGGACCCAGTAAGTTGTTTATAATCGAACAATCCAATGCGTCATTTGGGTTCGTAACAAAGATATGTCCGGAAAACTGAATGGAGAATCCTGAATTATTATTGCTGAAATTATTGATCAGTAAATAGTAATCTTCGTTTGGTTCTACTTGGAGCCAATCTTCATATTGCACATTTTCGGTATTTCCTGAAGGGTCTTGACCTACACCAATGAAGGCACTTTCATCTTGATTGTCAAAAAAATTACATCGAATTGGATCTCCTAAATTATTACAATCACTTGTCTTATATAGCGCAAAGTCCCAATCTTCCGATGTATCAAAACCCAAGTTAAAACCTAATTGGCCAGAAGCGCCAGTTCTAAATCGGTACCAGGCTGAATTTGATTCTATTGAGCCTGTAACGGTTTGTTCCAAACAACCACTCATGCTGGCAC
>JBATIW010000094.1:0-2173 GCA_049668005.1 Maribacter sp. | reverse complement strand
AAGTATGTTGTACCTATCCATGATCTTAAGAAACATAGGTTTTTACTATATTTAGTGAAAATTGATATTATGTTAAGAACACTACTTATTGCAATTTTCACCTTATCCGTACTACTACTTAACTCCCAGGAAACTAAAGTTAAAGCTTTGGTTGGTGGTACCTTAATAGATGGCTTTGGTTCAACTCCCATTAAAAATAGTGTTATCATTATCGAGGGGGAAAAAATTAAAGCTGTTGGAACAATATCCGATACTCCAATTCCACCTAATGCCGAAATAATTTCCACAGAAGGACAAACTGTTCTCCCTGGTTTGTGGGATATGCACGTGCATACCATGATCAATGGACATTCTGACTATTCCTATTGGGACAAGACCTATCCACCATTGCTCAAAGATGTAATAATGCCCGCTTCCGCCTATCAATTATTAATGGCCGGAGTTACAAGTGCCAGGGATTTGGGTGCACCTTTGGATGAAAGTATTGCAGTTCGTGATGCCATTAACAGCGGGGAGATTCCAGGTGCAACACTTTATGTATCGGGACCGTTCATTCAGCATAAACCATACCCTGGAACTGAAAATTTTCGATGGGGGGTAAACGGTGCTGAAGACGGACGAAAGAAAATCAGGATATTGGCCAAAGCTGGTGTCGATTGTATAAAAATTGTGGATCAAGACCAAATGACCAAGGAGGAATTTAAGGCCGTAGTCGATGAAGCACATAAGCACAATTTAAAGGTGGTGGCACACAGTCACCGACCAGAGGAAATTCGCAGTGGACTTCAGGTGGGTGTAGATTGTTTTGAACACACGGGGCTATCATCAGCGCCAAAATATCCAGATGATATTATGGATCTGATCAAAGAACGAACTGCACAAATGAACCTGGGCCCTCTATTTTGGTGCCCAACCGTTGAAGGTCTCTATAATTATGAGTATATGAGGGATAATCCTGAAAAATTGGACAACGATTCATGGCATTTGGGACTGCCTGATAGCGTGATCGTTGACATTGAAAAAAGCATCGCGCATCCAGATCGGATGCCTTATTTTCAGCTAACCCCTTCCCGAAAGCCCACTTTGGAAACGAAAATAAAACAATTACTGGATGCAGGGGTTGTCTTAATGATAGGTACTGATAGTGGTATTCCCATGAAATTTCATAGCCAGTCTACGTGGAATGAGCTCGATGTTTGGGTAAATGAATTTGGCATAGACCCTATGTATGCAATTCGTTCAGCTACCTACTGGCCTGCACTCTGGATGGGTGTGGAAGATGAAGTTGGTACAATTACCCCGGGTAAGTATGCCGATATTATTGCGGTCAATGGGGATGTACTGCGCTATATAAGTCTATTGCAGGATGTTGATATGGTGATCAAACATGGTAAACGATACAAATAGCCCAACTAAAGGATAATGACTAAAAAACTGTCTTATAGAGCAGAGGAAGAACTTAATGCAATCTCCCACGGACTCGGTATTGTTTTCGGCGTTTTTGGGCTCTTTTTCCTTTTAGCACAGAATACACAAAAGACCACTTATGCCACGCTAAGTATTCTCATTTACAGTTTGTGTTTCATTGTTTTATTTGCTGCATCGACACTATATCATTCCGTTTCAAATTTTAAGTTGAAACAGAAATTTCGTGTTATAGACCATATCAGTATTTACCTGCTTATCGCTGGGACGTATACCCCAGTTGCTTTAATAAATCTGGAGTCAAGCAATGGTTGGCTAATATTTTATGTCGTCTGGGCATTTGCTGGGATAGGAGCTATTCTCAAAATATTTTTCACAGGAAAATTCGAAATAATATCACTATTACTCTATCTGGCCATGGGATGGCTCATTGTATTGGATTTTCAAAACTTACTGGATAATACCTCCACGCTTGGCGCTCAATTACTTTTTTTGGGCGGTGCATTTTACACTTTGGGTATTATTTTTTATGCTTGGAAACGAATACCCTATAATCATTTTATATGGCACCTCTTTGTTCTAGGTGGAGCGATCAGCCACTGGCTTTTTATATATTATGATGTAGTTTAATCATACCAAATTCCTATGTGTTTGTCTTCCGAGAATCATCACATTTCAATTCGCCTTCAACATATGGCAATCGGTGATTGGGGGGATTTATGATTATGGGCTAAGAATGTCCTTATTG
>JBATIW010000093.1:0-2134 GCA_049668005.1 Maribacter sp. | reverse complement strand
CAACAAAAAAAGCGGCAGCAGTATCTTCGTAATTTGCATCGGCTTCCAATGCCTTTTGTGAACTGGCCCTTAATTTTCCGTTACCAGAATGTTTGTAGATAATTCCTGGTAAGCCTTTAGCCCCACCTATAAAAACATCTTCATTGCCATCGCCATCAATATCGGCAACTGCCAATGAGGGCCCTTCTTGTGAGAGTAGCTTATGAATTAGGCCTTCGTTGTCAAAGTCATTGTAATTATTTTCCTTATGGGCAAGCAAAGTTGCATTAGCAAGTTCATTTAAAATTGGTTTGGCATTACTCTTTTTGGGTGGAATATACTTTCCAGTAGCTTCGGATATTTTTAAATTAAGTGTCTGATTGGTTTTAATCGAAACCAACTTTTGAGTTTTGTCATCTGGCCAAATAACCCTAATGGAATCCAATTCCTGTATATTCCCCAATCCTATGGTCATTGCGTAATCCATTGAGGATTGGAAACCTCTAAAAGGATTCAATTCTTGAAGGAACACCTTATCATCAGCATAGAGTAATACTGAAGCACCAATGGCGAATTTATTCTTATCCGATCCTTTAAAATGTATTTTTAAATAATTATTGTTCAGGAGTTCATTGGTCTTGTTCTCATAAACAAAAGCCTGCATATTAACATTGTTTACGACAACATCCAAATCCCCATCATTGTCTAGATCTCCATAGGCGGCGCCATTTGACATGCTTGGTTTTTCAAATCCCCAATCAGTATTGGCATTTGTAAACGTAATATCCCCATTGTTTTTATAAGCATAATTGGGTTGGGGTCTTATCGGCATTTTATTGATAATGGAATCAATAGATTCCTTTTTACCGGTCAATGCCATATTTTGAATAATTTCATTGGCAAAAAAGTCAACAAAATCCAAGTCAGTAAGATCATGATTAATACCATTGGTAATATAGATATCCCGAAGGCCATCATTGTTCATGTCAAATAACAATCCTGCCCAGCTCCAATCTGTTGCATCCACACCACTGTAATAAGCTATTTCTGAAAATGTACCATTACCATTATTTAATTGAAGTGTATTCTGTATGTATTGCTGATAAAAATCCTTGCTCTGCTTTAATTTATAAACGTTGTATCCTTCGAACTCCATCACTGCTTTCACACGTTGGTCTGCTTCGGGTAACATATCGGTAATAAAAATCTCAACATTCCCATCATTATTAATATCGGCCATATCCACTCCCATTGCCGATAATGATAAATGGGAAGTCCATTTCTTGATTTCTTCCCTGAATGTGCCATCTTGATTGTTTATATATAAATAATCCCTTTCATAAAAGTCGTTAGACACATAAAAGTCGGGGTAAAGGTCTTTATTTAAATCAGTTACAATTACTCCAAGCCCAAACCCTATTAGGCTACCATATATTCCCGCCTTTTCACTTACGTCAACAAATGTACCATCATCATTCCTTAATAACATATCTCCAACACCCTTGAAAATATCGGGAACTCCCTCCCAATCCTGTGCCCTAACTTCTCTTTGTTCTGCATAGCCCAAACTACTGACAGGGATATTACTGTTGTTCAGGATATATGCGTCAAGGTCTCCATCTTTGTCATAGTCAAAAAATGTGGCGTGCGTTGAAAAGCCTGTTTTAGCCAAGTTGTATTCATTGGCTTTTTCGGTAAATGTCAAATCCCCATTGTTAATATAGAGATCATTATCATGATTATTGCCCTCCATATTCCCTGCATTGCTTACATAAATGTCTAAAAGGCCGTCTTGATTTATGTCAACCATAGTTACCCCAGTAGACCAGGGTTTGTTGCCTTCTACACCGGCCGGGAATGAAATATCCTCGAATTTAAGGTTGCCTTTGTTTAGGTACAATTTATTAACCTCCTTATTGGCGGTCATGTAAATATCTACAAGACCATCATTATTGATATCGCCAATTGCGACACCACCGCCATTATAAAAATTTCGGTATTTGAAAATATTGAAATCTTTTTGATTTTTTACTTCGTTGATAAAATCAATCCCTGTTTCATTGGCAGAAAGTAATGTGAAAAGTGTTTTGTCTGCACTATCGTTTTTCGTTTCAATGTTCTCTTTGGTTGTACAAGAAACATATAACAAAAGCAC
>JBATIW010000092.1:0-2851 GCA_049668005.1 Maribacter sp. | reverse complement strand
GGTAGAAGGTGACCAAGACTCCCCTATTTTTAGCCGGGGCAATTTCAGCGATATACATTGGTGCATTCATGGAGGCCATACCAATGGCAATACCCCCAATTAGTCTGAAGATTACCAATAAAGTGGTTGACTCGGGTAGCATACTGGGCAAACCTGATCCCCAAGCAGAGATCATAAAAAGAACAGCGGCAATGATCAACGATTTTTTTCTGCCAATGGCTTTACTGATTAAACCTGCGGAAGCGGCACCTACTAAGGCCCCCAAAAGAGCACTACTCACGATAAAGCCTTTTAATGCTCCTGTTAATTCAAAATATTTCGAAAAATAAAACTGGGTGCCGTTTATGACCCCAGTATCGTAACCAAACAATAACCCACCTAGGGTAATCACAATGGTTATAAAATAGATGTTGATTTTTGTGGTTGATTTTTTACCCATGGTAACAATGGTTTAAGGTTATTTAGTTTGAATTCTTTATGGTTGTGTTTTGATTTAAGCGTTAAGCTTGTAATTTAAGGTATTGAACACTAATCGGTTAAAAATATTAAATCTATATGCATTAACCTAAAATGCTAACTTTAATCGAGTAATTCCAATGAATTAAAATAACAATTCAGATAAAATAATAAACAAGCCAAATATACTTTTTTGTTCTGGAACTGACCCGCTGGATTCTTTTAAATATTCAGCTTTTTCATGTTGACTTGATTGGAAAATTGCTTCAATAGAATTTTTAATTTTGGGTCAATATGATTTTTACAAAAAGGCTTATCTGGATTGTTATAATAATAGTTGGCAAACTGTGTTCCGGAAGGTTTAAACTCATAAAACCATAATACTTCGGTAATCAGCTTATTGTCAAACTCTTTTTGCATTGCTTGTAGCGTCAGTTTAACTTCATCAAATTGGACTTTCGAAAATACATAAATAGCAGAACGATATTTGGATCGCATATGGTGATTTACTGTACTCTTATGGGTTCTTAAATGAATTTCAATCAATAGTAGTAACGGAATTGTATCTGGGTCATAGTGAACAACGACCGCTTCAGAGAAGGTGTTATTTTCCCCAGTTGATGCAATAAAACCTTGGTCTACTTTAGATACACCTGTCAAAGATTGAAATACCGCTTCGGTACACCAATGGCATCCACCTCCAAACCCTATTTTTTTAAGCGCTAACATTAATTCAAAACTTCATTGATTTTTAGTTCCAAGCCAGTAGTTTGCGTTCATCCCAATACATGGCTTCAGAAATTCTAAAGACTTGCAATTGTTGAAGCTCATCTTGACTAAGCGTAAACGATTTGGCCTTGATATTGCCTTCTAAATGCATATGGTTTGAGGCACCGCTAAGCACCATGCTATTTGGGATGGTATTGCCACAATAATTAAGAGCTATTGCATCAACTCCTACCTGGTATTTCTGCGCCAAGGCTTCTAGGTAATCGAATAGTTTTCTATAATGGATGAATTTTTTATTCCGGAACAAACGCCCATTTGCCAGTGCTTCTTTTATTATGATTTTTTTATTCTGCCTTGTTAATTCATCTGAAATATACATAACACTTTGGTCCAGTATATTATACGTTACTTGAAAGGCATCAAACAATTGATTTCCATCAATCGAAACATCCAATGCTCTTTGTATTACTTCTACCTGATTGGTGCCAGTAGTAGTAATACCCATTTGAAGTTGATTTTCATTTTTTAAAAATGCCAAGCGATCTAATACAGCCTCGTTCTCTAAAACCTTTGTTTCTAATGTAGCAGAATGTATTTGATATACTTGTAAGTGGGGAACTAAATCTTTCGACACTTCCCATTGCTCATTCAATTTTGACAAACTATGCTCTTTAAGTTCATGAACTTTGGCCTTGGCATTAAAATTCGCGACATAGGTATAGCCCCATTTGGTTGCAATTTTAATCGTCTTGTCATTTTTTGTTTGTAACCAATCCATGACAATTTTTTCAGCAATACCATACCCAGGCGCCGTATCAAAATAGCGTATACCCATATGGTAGGCATCTTCAAGCACATTAATGCCATTTTGCTTGAAAGATTCCAAATCAAACTTAGAAGCCTCTTCTTGACGTAAATTAATATATTGGGGTCTTCCTAAGGCTGCTGTACCCAAACCTAATTGCATATTGTTATTTTTTATAATTTGTCATGACGCCTTGGGCTAAAATAAGGCATGTCCTCAAGTTCATGTTAATTCCATGTTTTTCAAAAAATGAATTACCTTTTGTTTCGGCATTTCACAAGGCTTTAAACTTTCTGAAGTACTTGTAATATAGTAATTCATACTTATGAAATCGTTGCCACCTAATTCTTCGGCGAAGACTTTTATACTTTTTCCACTGTTGAAATCGGTCCTGTTTACACCAAATTTCTTTTGTCGATAAAGTACTGTGGAATAGCCTTGAGGGATTAATTGTATGTATTTCAGCAAACTCATTATGAACTACAGGATAACATGGAACAGCCCACTTTGTGTCTTGCCCATTCGGGACGTTTGGTGAACCATTTTTGATTTTCAGGTTGTTCATCATAGGGCTTTTTGAGCAGATTGAACAATTCATCAATCAACTTATAATCCCCTTTGTCAGCATCATCTATAGCTAATTGTGCCATATAATTTCTTAGGACATATTTGGGATTCACCTGGTTCATTTTTTCTTTTCTTTCGGTTTCCGATAATGATTCTTGTTGTAATCTGGCATTATAGCGCTCAAACCATTCATGCCATTTCCCTTTCATAGCTCCCGTAATTTCAGATGGTGTGTAAAACGCATCTTTGACAACTTTTAATCCCTCTCCTGGGGTTGCAAGTATGTAATTACCC
>JBATIW010000091.1:0-1790 GCA_049668005.1 Maribacter sp. | reverse complement strand
AATTCGTAATTTTAATTTAAAAAATAAGGAAGTTGATATCGCTATACTGTAGGTCAAACCACTCACCAACGGCTTTACTGGTTAGTATACCATGATAAATATAGAGGCCATTGCGAAGCCCTTTATCAAATCGAAGGGAGTTCTCCAATCCACCATCTTCACCCAATTTTAAAAGATAGGGGGTGAATATATTACTAATGGAAATCGATGCGGTCTTTGGATAACGCGATGGTATATTCGGTACGCCATAATGTAAAACCCCATATTTTTCGATAATGGGTTTGTTGTGATCAGTGATTTCGCTTGTTTCAAAACAACCTCCCATATCAATACTCACATCAATGATAACAGCGCCTTTTTTCATATTTTCAACCATGGTGCTCGAGACGATAACCGGTGACCGCTCTTTACCTCGGGCCGCACCAATGGCAACATCACAGCGCTTTAAAGCCTTCAGAAGATTCTTGGGCTGTATGGTAGAGGTATATACGGTCTGCTTTAAGCTTGTTTGTATATTTCTTAGTTTGGTTATGGAATTATCAAAAATCTTTACGTTCGCTCCAAGTCCTATGGCAGATCTTGCAGCAAATTCACCAACTGTTCCGGCACCGATGATGACAACCTCTACGGGTGGCACGCCGCTAATGTTCCCGAACATGAGTCCATTACCTAGATTGGTGGCCGCCATAAGTTCAGCAGCAATGAGAACCGAGCTAATACCGGCTATTTCACTTAAAGAGCGGACTGCGGGATATTTCCCATCCTCATCCCTGATAAATTCAAAAGCAACCGCTGTTAAGCGTTTTTTCGCCATTTTCTCGAAATACGACTTTTTTTGGGTCTTGATCTGCAGTGCCGAGATAATGGTAGTCTGAGGATTCAGCATTTCTATTTCCGCAAGGGTAGGAGGTTCAACCTTCAAGATCAATGGGCAACCAAAAACCTTTTTTACATCCTTGGTCACTTCCCCTCCAGCTTCGGAATAGTCGGCGTCAGTGAAGTGGGCACCTTCTCCTGCACCAGCCTCAATAAGGACCCTATGGCCGTGGGCTGTAATTGCGTTCACCGCATCAGGAGTTAAGCAGATTCGTCTTTCTTGGTATTGGTTTTCTTTAGGAATGCCAATAAAGAGCGTTCCTTTTTGCTTTAAGACCTCAAGGGTTTCTTCCTGTGGCAGTAACTGCTGTTTGCTAAAGGGCGAGGTTGGTTGCTTCATATAAATGACTTCTAATCGAACAAACTACGATTAAAAGTAAATTTACAATTTTAAAATGAAATCCTAAATTTGGAATTGGATCAAGGCAAAAGCTATCGGAACTACATCAGAATTTCAAATGCATCCAACCTTTAAGAACATTCTGGAAGTTCTTGAATTTTTTTTCGATATTATCCGTGGACAGGGTTGTATTCAAATATTCTGAAAAAGATTGGTACCCAATTTGAGGTTCGTCCACCGTGTCTGTATTATCTTGGCTATCTTCATCAATGGCCGAAGCGTTGTCTTCTTCGGGCATTCTCTTCTTAATGGTTCTTAGTTCAGCATCCATGGCCTCCAGATCAATACCATGAACATATTTATCATAGAGTTTTATCCTGATAAAATACACTATGGGAACTACCACCATACAAATGGGTATCAACCACCAACTGTTTTCTGTATCAATGTTATTGTCCGAATCAAAAATCACTTCAAATAATTGAAATGCATACATAGCGATTGGGATAATGATAATGTGGTACCACCAATTTTTTGCAGTCATAAACCAAAATATCAATAGGTATAATGGTAC
>JBATIW010000090.1:0-10139 GCA_049668005.1 Maribacter sp. | reverse complement strand
GCAAGAGGGGCCACTGGGGTAATTATAGTAACGACCAAAAGAGGTAAGGCAGGTGCAGCCTCGGTCACTTATAATGGTTATTTGGCATCGAGTAGTGTCAGAGATCAAATAGATGTACTTAATGTTGAACAGTATATAGATATACAAGGACAACTGGGTAGGGATGTTACAGAGTTTAGTGGACAACCCTTTGTTGATTGGCAGGATGCCGTTTTTAGAACCGGTTTCGTACAAAACCATAACGTTAGTGTGAGCGGTGGCAATGAGAATGCCAACTATTTTATTTCGGGAGGTTATATGAACCAGGAAGGTATTGAAAGGGCACAGGACTTTGAACGCTATTCTTTAAAGGCCAACTCGGATATTAAGGTTGGTAATAGGTTGCGTTTTGGTCAATCTTTGACGATAAGTAATACAGACCGATCTACACAAGCAGAAGGGGGTGGTTTACTTGCCGGTTCAAATGCCGCAGGTAATGCCCCATACTTTAAAATTTTTGATCCCAACGGTCCCTTGGGTTACAATCAGGAAAACCCATCAACAATAGGAGAAGGATCAGCAAGTAACTATGTTTTCAGGACAGATCCCAGAATAAATCTAACAACCATTCAAACCAGGAAGGTATTGGGGAGTTTTTATGCGGAATTGGAAATATTGGACGGTTTAAAATTTAGACCTTCCGTAGGTATAGATTATAATGTAGGTAATGGGGATTTTCTACAAACAGAAACTTCTTTTGACGGGAATTCAACCCGACAATCATTACGGATCGATTCTCGCCCTAATGAATTGACAGTGACCACTGCGGCCACACTTCAGTACGATAAAACCTTTGGTGATGGCGACCATAGTATCACTGCATTAGTAGGTTTTGAACAGACTAAATTTAGGTTTGATAAGGTGAGGATACAAGGTCGAAATCTAGTCAATATCAACTTCCCCTCAACAGGTACAGCGGTAGCGGCAGCCAATGAAGCAGATCTTTGGACGTTACAAGGATGGTTGGGCCGTTTAAATTACAATTACAAGGGAAAGTACTTTGCAACTGCTAACATTCGTAGAGATGCGACTTCTCGCTTTGCGGAGCCCAATAGGGATGATATTTTCCCGTCTATTTCTGTGGGGTGGAGAATTTCGGAGGAAGATTTTTTCCCTGAAAGCGATGTTATTGATGACATTAAACTGCGCGGAAGTTGGGGGCAGTCAGGTAATCAATTTACAGGGTTGAACTTTGCCTATTTAAGTGCTTTGAACACCAATATATTCTATATTATTGGCGACGGGCAGACTGTTGTTAATGCTCCAACGCCTACTAATTTTGCCAATGCCGATCTAAAATGGGAAACCAGTACACAAACGGATATCGGTGTGGATGCCAGCTTTCTTAAAGGCAAGCTTTCCATAACGGCAGATTACTATAATAAGACAACCGATGATGTTTTACTTGGTTTACCATTACCTTTTGTATCTGGTTATTTCTTACCAGCAGATGCCAATATTGGGCAGATTAAAAATAGTGGTATTGAATTTGCCTTTGATTATAATAATGAGATAGGGGATTTCAGCTATAGCATTGGCGGAAATATTACAACCGTAAAAAATGAAGTGACAGATTTGGGTCAAATACCTCAAATTATCTCAGGAATTGGTGGCGCGCAGACACACAGGACCATTGAAGGTGAGTCTTTAGGCCATTTTTATGGTTATAAAACCTATGGGCTTTATCAAAATGCTGCAGAAGTTAGCGCTGCCTTGCCAGACGCGAATTCTAGCGGACCGGAACCAGGGGATATTCGTTTTGTAGACGTCAATGGGGATGGCACCGTCGATGCTGGGGACCGAACAATTCTAGGAAGTCCATTTCCAGGTTTTTACTACGGAATGAACTTAGGAGCAGCGTACAAAGGTTGGGATCTTTCCATCAATCTTCGTGGTGTAGGCGATAGGCAAGTGTACAATTCTTCTCGGATAAGTCTGGAAGATCTATCAGGTGCCAGTAACTTTAGCACACAGGTGTTGAATCGTTGGACAGGGGAAGGCACAGCCACCTCAAGTTCCAATCCTCGTTTGACTAGGGACGATCCCAATTCCAACAATCGTTATTCGGATCGTTGGATAGAGGATGCTGGTTATTTGCGTATTCAGAATATTCAACTGGGTTATAACCTACCAAAAGCAACCCTTGATAGATGGACCAATAATTTTGTTTCCAACATGCGATTTTATTTGGCAGCACAAAACTTGGCAACATTTACAAGTTATTCTGGTTTTGACCCGGAAGTTACCCGTGCACAAAGTTTTCAAAAAGGAGACTTTACCTTGGCCACTGGTCAGGACGGCGGAGTTTCTCCTCTACCGAGAATTATACAGTTGGGGTGGACAGTGACTTTTAAATAGGCTATAAATTTAATATCTTTATAATAAAACAATTATGAAAAAAATATATGTATTTATCGCAAGTCTCTGCTTCATTGGCATATTCTCATGCAATGATGAGTTGGATTTGCAACCGTTGGATAGGATTACCGAAAATTCTTTTTATAAGACGAGGGCGAATTTTGATGGGGCCATTTTTGCGGCCTATTCCTCGATACAGGATTTTTGGGGAACCAGTACAGAAACACTTTCTGAAAGAGGGGAATTTTGGAAAATTACGATGACCATCACGGATGATGTGGCAGCAGACAACGTTACTTCAGATGGAATTTCCCAAGATATAGATAATTTGCAAATACGTAGTGATGATGTGCCATACGCTGCCGTCTATACCCAAATTTATGAGGGGATTTTCAGGGCCAATGTGGTTTTGAAAAATTTGGATGGCGATAATGAATTGACTGCCGAGGATAAGACAGTTTTGGATGCTGAGGCCAAATTTCTACGGGCATGGTTCCATTTTCAAGCAATGAAATTGTTTGGCACTCCTCCATTGGCTATGGAAGTCTTAGTTGACATTAATAATTTGGCTTTGCCGAATGCAAGTCAGGACGAACTATACACGGCAATATTAGCGGACTTTGCTACTGCTGCAGCAGGTCTTCCCGATGCTTGGGATAGTGGTAATACAGGTCGGGCGACTGCTTGGGCTGCAAGATCTTATATTGGCAAGGTAAACGTTTGGAAACAAGATTGGCCAACGGCTATAACTGCGCTCGCAGATGTAGTTGATAATGGGCCATATATGCTAATTCCTGAATACGAAAGTGTTTTTGCATTTGACAATGAAAATAACGCTGAATCTATTTTTGAGATTCAATACGGCGGACCATTTTCTGATGATAATCTTTGGGTATTCGATGATACGCATTCCGAAAATTTTAAGGCCTCACAAGGAACAGGTCGGGGTTGGTATTGGGATGCAGGTAATGGCGCACCAGGAGGAAAGCTTGGATGGTGGGCACCTACCCAAGATTTAGTCGACGCCTATGAAGTTGGAGACACCAGGGC
Organism: Maribacter sp.; assembly: GCA_049668005.1. Classification (GTDB taxonomy): domain Bacteria; phylum Bacteroidota; class Bacteroidia; order Flavobacteriales; family Flavobacteriaceae; genus Maribacter_A. Next base: position 6,692 of record JBATIW010000090.1, on the reverse strand, counting down.
AGAAACCAATTTTTATAAGGACGGTGATATGTATTATACCACATTTACCTCTTTACCATATGATACTGAATGGTCTTCTACTAATTATACCCTAAAAAAGTATAGAGGAGCGGTGAATACGGTTCCTGCCAATCATTCCCCAAACGAACAAGCGGATTTTAATAATGAACGTTGGTTCCGCTTTGCAGAATTAAAATTGCTTTATGCTGAAGCACTAATCCAGGGTGGTGGTGATTTAGGCATTGCGGTACAGCAAATTCAAGATATAAGGGATAGAGCTGGATTGACGGACCCAATGGATCCTGATCCGCTCACTGCCATGATGCAAGAAAGAAGAGTGGAATTGGCTTTGGAGCCCCACAGATGGTTCGACATCACAAGATGGGGAATCGGGTCTCAGGTATTTGGAGCCGCTTGGGACGATAAATTTAACGTATTCCCATTTCCTTTATCCGAAATTGATCGTTCTGATGGGGTATTGACCCAAAATCCGGGCTACTAGATACTAAGGTACGGTTAGCCCATATATTTATGATTATGTTAGTTTGAGTTAGTTTACATTTTTAGGAATCCAATCTATTTAATTAGGTTGGATTCCTTTTTTTAATCCTTTGTGATTATATTCGTTTTATGTTCCATACTGCTATAAAACTACTATCGATAATTGCTGCATTTTATTTGATTTTAGTCTTGGTTGCTTGTAAAGATGAAAGTCAATATATATTCAAAGAACGTTCCCCTAAGGATACTGAAGTAGGGTTCAGTAACACACTTACCTTGGGCGGAGAACTTGCAGTCTTGGAATTTGAATATATGTACAATGGTGCAGGAGTCGCTTTGGCCGATTTTGATCTGGATGGGCTTCAAGATATATATTTTACTGGCAATATGGTCAGCAATAAATTGTATCATAACTTGGGCAATTGGAAATTTGAGGATATTACCGAATCTGCGCATGTAGGTTCCAGTAATTGGTCAAATGGTGTGGCTGTAGTAGATATCAATCAAGATGGCTATCAGGATATTTATGTGTGCAGGGGCGGCCCTCGGGGTTCTACAGGTGCTGATCGGGCAAATTTGTTATTCATTAATAAGGGCATGATAAATGGGAAACTGCAATTTGAAGAATCAGCTTCCAATTATGGCCTAGCGGATGAGAGCTATTCCGTTCAATCCAATTTTTTTGATTATGATGGGGATGGCGATTTGGATATGTATTTATTGAGCAATGCCCTGGTTGATTTTAATCGCAACACCTCTCGCCCCAAAGATCGAACAGGCAAGGCCCCATCTGCAGATAAGCTGTTCCGTAATAATGGGGACCTAACCTTTACCGACGTTTCTGAAGAGGCCAATATTCTAATCGAAGGATTTGGGCTGGGTGTGGAAATTTGCGATATGAATACCGATGGATGGCCAGATATTTATGTGTCCAACGATTTTCTTACAGACGATCTGTTATACATTAACCAAGGGGATGGGACTTTTGTTAATGAAATAGCAAGTTACATGCAACATCTGACCTTTAATGGCATGGGAAATGACATCGCGGACATTAACAATGACGGCTTAATGGATGTGGTAGTTTTGGATATGCTTCCGCCTGATAACAAGCGATGGAAATTGACCATGATGGGCAACAATTATGATGAATTTCAAAATAGTATTTCAGATGGCTATCAACCACAATATATTCGGAATACCTTACAGTTAAACAATGGCAATGGCTCTTTTAGTGAAGTTGGTCAGATTGCAGGCATATCGGCTACCGAATGGAGCTGGAGCGCTTTATTTGCAGATTTTGACCATGACCGTCAAAAAGATTTGTTCATCACCAACGGATATCGTCAGGACATTACCAACCTGGATTTTATGGTGTATGGCAATCAAGTTTTGACCATGGGTACTGAAGAAGCTAATAGAAAGCAGCGCTTAGAAGAACTGAACAAACTACCGGGGATTAAATTGCACAATTATATGTTTAGGAACAAGGGCAATCTTCAATTTGAAAATATATCTGACAAAGCAGGATTTTCAAAACCGACCTATTCCAACGGTGCTGCCTATGGTGACCTTGATAATGATGGTGACTTGGATCTTGTAATTAACAATATAGATGACCCGGCAGGCTTGTTTGAAAACAATATGAAATTGGATGAAAATAAGGGCTATCTTAAATTCAGGTTTGAAGGCGAAGCACCCAACTTGGGGGGAATTGGAAGCCAAGTCGAAATTTTTCACCAAGGACAGCTGCAAAAACAATATTTCACACCTTATCGGGGATATCTTTCCACTGTAGAGCAAGCGCTTCATTTTGGTTTGGGAAATATAAAACACTTGGATAGTGTAAAAGTTACTTGGCCTAATGGAAAAGAACAGCTGCTGAAGGGTATTACCTCCAATCAAGAAATCGTACTAAGGCAAAGCGATGCAAAATCAAATATACGAACACAACAGAAAACAAGGCCAACACTATTCCGGGAAATAGATAGTATTGGGCTCGCCTTTAGGCATCGAGAAGATGAGTTCGTTGATTTTAAGATACAAGCACTTTTGCCGCATATGCACTCCCGCAACGGGCCAGGAATGGCGGTAGCCGATGTAAATGGCGATGGATTGGAAGATGTTTTTATAGGTGGGGCTACAGGACAGCCAGCCGTTTTAATGGTTCAGCAAAAAAACCAAACTTTTGAAAGAATCATTTTCCCTGATGATCAACAGGAAGATATGGGAGCTCTTTTTTTTGATGCCGATAGGGATGGAGATCAAGATTTATATGTGGTAAGTGGGGGTTCCACTTTTGAGGATGGGAATGAATTCTATCAAGATCGCCTTTATCAGAATGATGGATCGGGTGTATTTACAAAGGCTGATGCCCTTCCTGAATCTTATGTAAGTGGTTCTGTGATTACGGCTGCGGACTATGATAAGGATGGGGATTTGGACCTATTCGTTGGAGGTAGGGTGCGTCCCGGTGAATATCCACTTGCTCCACCAAGTGTTTTGTTGAAAAATGAGAGTGCGAACGGACAAATCACATTCAAAAAGGATACACAATCCATCAACGAAACATTCAATAACTTAGGAATGGTAACCGCTGCACTTTGGACGGATTTTAATGATGATTCTTGGCAAGATTTAATTGTGGTAGGGGAGTTTATGTCCATTCGTTTTTTTCAGAATAATTCGGGAAAATTAATGGAAGTAACTGATAAAACAGGCTTGACCCATACCAATGGATGGTGGAACAGTATATCGGGTGGTGATTTCGACAATGATGGGGATAGCGATTATATATTGGGGAATTTGGGGTTGAACAGCCGGTATAAGGCCAGTTCAAAAGAACCTTTATGCATCTATGCCAGTGATTATGACAAAAACGGACAGATAGACCCTGTGATGTGTTACTTCATTGATGGGGAAAATTACATTGCACATTCACGAAATGACCTCATTGATCAGATCAATGTTATGCGAGGACGATTTAGAACGTACAGCGATTATGCTGATGCAACTTTTGAGGAATCATTCTTAAAAGAGGAGTTGGCCGGTGCATATATTGTAAAAAGCGAGACATTTGCAAACGGTTATATGGAAAATTTGGGTGGAGGAAAGTTTCGATTGAGTGAATTGCCAAGACAAGCCCAAATTGCACCCATGTACGGTATGACCATTGGCGATTACAACCAAGATAATTATTTGGATGTGTTGGCAGTGGGCAATTTTTATAGTGGAGAGGTTTTTTCAGGGCGCTATGACGCCTCTATTGGGTGGCTCTTGGAAGGGGACGGCAAGGGCAATTTCAATTCATTGGATGTAAAAGAGAGTGGCTTCTTTGTTCCAGGTGATGCCAAGAGTATGGTCAATCTAAATTCAGGAGATAGGGAATTGACTTTGGCAAGCATCAACAATGGTGCAATCAAGACCCATGTGCGGTCAAAAAGCGGACAGCAAATCTATAAGGCCAAACCGGATGATGTGGCAGCTATTATTCAATTTAATGATGGCACGACACAAAAAGTCGAATTTCATTACGGTTCAGGATATTTATCCCAAGGCAGTCGTACCCTTACTATTTCCTCTGAAGCAAAATCCGTGCGTATTGTTGATAACCATGGTAAGCAAACCGAAATCCTTCCAGTGCAATGAAAAAAATATTGACATACTTTCTTTGTGCATGTTGTCTATTAGGAGTTAATTCTTGTACACAAAAAGAATCTGCACGTTTTAAACTATTGCATGCTTCCAAAACAGGAATTGATTTTAAAAATACCATCAAGGAAAATGACAGTATCAATGTTTTTGAATACATGAATATCTATACAGGTGCGGGGGTGGCTATAGGGGATATCAATAACGATGGATTGGCCGATGTTTACTTTAGTGGCAATATGGTCTCCGGACGTCTCTACCTCAATAAGGGTGACCTTGAATTTGAGGATATAAGTGATAAAGCGGGCGTGTTGGACAATCGTTGGGGAACTGGCGCCACTATGATCGATATAAACCAAGATGGGCTGTTGGATATTTATGTCTGTGTTTCCGGAAGCGCTAAAAAATCAGAACGGGCCAATATGCTTTATATTAATAATGGCCCTTCGACAAGCTCAGGGCAAGTAACATTCAGCGAAAAAGCTGTGGAATATGGTTTGGCCGACACCCGTCAGAGCATGCAAGCCGCATTTTTTGATTATGATAAAGACCAAGATCTGGATCTTTATCTTTTGGTGAACACTGCTGCCTATGAACAAAAGGTCAATAATATATTGCCTCGACAATTGGATGGAACATCCGTAAATAATGACCGATTATATCGAAATGAGGGTAATGGTAAATTTGTGGATGTTTCCAAGGAAGCAGGCATTTTAGTAGAAGGTTATGGTTTGGGAGTGGGCATTTCGGACATTAACAACGATTCTTGGCCAGATGTTTACGTGTCCAATGATTTTATTGGAAATGATATTTTGTATATTAATCAGCGGGATGGGACCTTTAAAGACCAACTAAGCACGCATATACAACACAGTTCTTATGCAGGTATGGGAAATGATATTGCTGATATCGACAATAACGGCAAGCCTGACATCTTTGTTCTGGACATGCGGCCTGCCGATAATGAACGACAGAAACTGATAATATCCTCTACCGGCTATGATCGTTTTCAAATGATGTTACAAGCAGGATTCGAACCACAGTATAGTCGCAATACCTTACAATTGAACCAAGGGGAAGGGAAATTCAGTGAAATAGGGTTTTTAGCGGGAGTTAGTAGTACGGATTGGAGTTGGAGTGCTCTTTTGGCCGATTATGACAACGATGGCAAAAAGGATTTATATGTAACCAACGGTTTCCTGCGCGATTTGGGAAATCTGGATTATATCCATTATCAGAATATATATGACACTCCCTTAGGTGATCCAGAGGTCAAAATTAAGAAGAAACTTGCTTCAATTGAGGAATTGCCTGCCGCCAAATTGGTAAACTATGTGTTTCATAATCAAGGCGATATGACATTTGAAGATGTTTCCGAAGCCTGGGGAATTGAGGAAGCCAGTTGTTCCAACGGGGCTGCCTACGCTGATTTGGACAATGATGGGGACTTGGACTTATTGGTAAACAATGTCAATCAACCTGCTTTTATCTACGAAAACCTAAGCGAAAAATGGCAACCCAATAACCATTTACGCATTAAGTTGAAAGGAAAGAAAGGGAATCTGGAAGGTATAGGCGCTGTAATTAAGATCAGAACAGGGTCATCAACCCAATATTATGAGCATTTTTTAAGTAGGGGTTATGAATCCAGCGTAGATCCTACCATTCATTTTGGTTTGGGAGAACACCAACTCGTTGATAACATTGAGGTTTGGTGGCCAGATGATACATTTCAAATAATAAAACAGACACCAGCCAATCAATTAATTGTGATAGGCCAATCCAAAGCCACACCCAAGAACGTTCAAAAAAATGAAAATACAAACAAGAAGTGGTTCAAAGAGGTGACCGATAGTTTGGGAATCACATTCAGCCATCAGGAAGATTTAATGGTCGATTTTAAACTACAACCTATCTTGCCCCATATGCATTCGCGAAACGGGCCAGGCATTGCCGTTGCCGATATTAATTTGGACGGATTGGAGGATTTTTTTGTTGGCGGTGCTGCAGGACAATCGGGCGAAATGTTTGTGCAAAAAAAGAATGGGACTTTTGAATCTATGGAATGGTCAATGGATGGTACATTTGAGGATATGGGCGTTTTATTCTTTGATGCCAATAATGACGGTTTTCAGGACCTTTATGTTGTAAGCGGTGGCATAATAGCCGCCCAGGACGATTCAGCTTACCAAGATCGCCTGTACCTCAATGATGGTCAGGGAAATTTCCAAAAATCCAATGCACTTCCTCCTATTACTGCTAGTGGGTCTGTTGTAACCGCTACTGATTTTGATCGAGATGGTGACTTAGATCTTTTTATTGGTGGTCGAGTGGTTCCAGGGAAATATCCGATGCCAGCTAAAAGCTATCTATTCGAAAATTTAGCAGATGAAAATACAGAAAATATGAGGTTCAGGGATATAAGCAGCAACGTAAAGGATTGGGAAAAATTGACCATGGTAACTTCGGCTGTTTGGTCAGATTACGATAATGACGGTTGGATGGATTTGATTGTAGTAGGGGAATTTATGCCTATTACC
>JBATIW010000089.1:0-5594 GCA_049668005.1 Maribacter sp. | reverse complement strand
ATTTCACTTGACAAACTGCGGAAGAATGTTCTGGATACGCTTGATGCTTCCAATAAAAAAGCCGCTGAATTAAATGCTACAATTTCAGGTCATGAGGCGACCATCGCTTCATTGAATAAAAAGTTGGATGAAACGACCAATAATTTATCTGCTGTGACTGAAGAAAAAGATAGCATGTCTCTATTAGGCATGCTGGTCTCAAAAATTACCTATAACATTATCCTTTGGACTATCATAGCTGGCTTGTTGTTACTGTTTCTTCTCTTCGTTTACAAATTCAGAAGAAGTAATACGCTGACCCAAGAAGCTAAAACAGCATTGTCTGAAGTTGAAGTTGAATACGAAGATCATCGACGTAGGGCTTTGGAAAGGGAACAAAAGATAAGTAGGCAACTGCAAGATGAGATTAACAAATACAAAAAATCAAAATAATTAAAAGCTCCATCTGGAGCTTTTTTTTGCTATTTACATGGTAAGGGTAGTTCGAGCATCAAAAGAGCAATTAGAAGAGATAGTCCCATTATTTGATCAATATCGTCTGTTCTATAAACAAGACAGCGATTTAAATGGCGCCAGGGTCTTTTTAACAGATCGATTCAATAAAAATGAATCAGTCATTTTCCTTGCTTATTTTAATGGCAATCCTGTCGGGTTCACCCAACTGTTTCCCATGTTTTCATCAGTTTCAATGCAACGCTCCTATGTCTTGAACGATTTATATGTTACCCCGTCTTACAGGGGTAAAAAAATTGGTGAGGCCTTATTGAACAAAGCCAAAGAATTATGTATTGCCAGCAATGCAAAGGGTCTTTCTTTGGAAACAGGGATACACAATCCTGCACAAAAACTCTATGAAAAGCTACATTGGGTAAAAGACGTAGACGGTTTTCACTACTTTTGGACCGCGCAATAATCTAGAAACAGTAGTACAAATGCGAATTGATATTATTACAGTATTACCGGAATTACTCAAAAGTCCTTTTGAAGCATCAATCTTAAAAAGGGCCATAGAAAAAGGTTTGGTCGAAGTTCAAATGCATAATCTAAGGGATTACACGGATTTGAGCTATAACCAAGTGGATGACTATCAGTTTGGTGGCGGTGCTGGTATGGTATTGATGATTGAACCCATTGACAAGTGTATTTCGCATTTGAAATCTGAACGAGACTATGACGAGGTTATTTATATGACACCGGATGGTGAAACTTTAAATCAGAAAATAGCAAATAGTGTCTCGCTCAAAGGAAACATCATAATTCTATGTGGGCATTATAAGGGAGTGGACCAAAGGGTTAGAGACGCTTTTATCACTAAGGAAATATCTGTAGGCGACTATGTTCTTTCCGGTGGGGAATTGGCTGCCGCTATTCTTTGTGATTCTATCATACGTTTAATCCCGGGAGTTCTTAATAATGAAACCTCAGCCCTCACGGACACTTTTCAAGACAATTTACTTGCACCTCCGGTATATACAAGACCTTCTGAATACAAAGGCATGAAAGTCCCTGATATTCTTTTGAGTGGAAATTTTCCCAAAATTGAGGAATGGCGTGAAAACCAAGCCTATGAACGAACTAAAACGCTTCGCCCTGATCTTATAAAAGAAGGCGATATGGAGTAATAGGGTATAAGTCTTTATGCTACACAATATAAGGTCTTGAAATGATAAAATCCATAAAATCATGGGCTTTAGGGTAAAAAATCAAAATAAATTTCTTGTTGGTTCTAATTTATAAACTATTTTTGCACACTGTTAAATTAACCTCTGACGAAAATCGTGAATGTTAGTTCAACATAATTGTAAAATAAAGTAATGGAATCATTAATCAACTTCGTAGAAAACGAGTTCGTTTCTAAAAAAGAATTTCCGGAATTTTCAGCTGGTGATACAATCACTGTATATTATGAAATTAAGGAAGGTGAAAAAACACGTACACAGTTTTTTAAAGGTGTAGTAATCCAAAGAAGAGGTAGTGGAGCTACTGAGACTTTTACTATTCGTAAAATGTCTGGTACTATAGGTGTGGAGCGTATATTTCCTATCAACTTGCCTGCTTTGAAAAAAGTAGAGGTGAATAAAAAAGGAAAAGTACGTAGAGCAAGAATTTTCTACTTTAGAGGGCTTACTGGTAAGAAAGCTAGAATCAAAGAGATTCGTTCTTAGTAGGTCAACCACAATATTTAATGAAACATCCGTCAAAAGACGGATGTTTTTTTTATGAACAATTGTTAACAACCTTAGTTCATAAGGTGTTGATTTTTAATTCTTTGTATTTTAAAAATTTCACCCTATATTTATTTCATGGTTTAAGGAAAATATCTTAGGATGTAGCATTAAGCCATTATAGAGTTTACGTTCTTTATATTGTTGTTTAATCTTTCTAGGAAATTTCGGTAAAATCTGATTTTACCAAAATGGATGAGTAAGATGAGCATGCTGCTAAAAGGCTGTCGCCTTTATATGTGGTCTGTGGGTACTTTTACGTTAAATTTATAACCTCGGTTCTATATTTAAGATAGGAATATTAAGGCAATGAGAAGAAATACACCGGAGTTACTTGGTTGAAGAATTAAGAACAACACCGTATTTCAAAACGTGGATATAACATTGTGGATGGCAATCATTGGTTGCGGTTTTGTTGAAAATACAGAATAAAATCTTACAGGTTATTTCTAAAAAGCCATATCAAATGTACTTGTACTATGATATGGCTTTTGTTTTTTAAAAAAACTTGATTTTCACAGATTTACTTCTTCTTTAAAAATATACTTTCTTTTTACACATTATGCATCAAACCTTGGCAAATGGGCAACCATAAAATTGTATATTTGCAGCTCTTGAATCAAAATATTTCAAAAATAGATGCCTAAAATATTCTATACCAAAACGGACGAAGCTCCAGCATTGGCAACCCAATCTTTTTTACCTATTGTCCAAGCATTCACCAATACATCTGGAATTACTATTGAAACCAAGGACATTTCATTGGCCGCAAGGATCATTGCCGCATTCCCTGACTTTTTGAAAGAAGACCAGCGAATGGAAAATGATTTGGAAGTATTGGGAAATATGGCCAAGAAGCCAGAGGCAAATATTATAAAACTACCCAATATCAGTGCTTCTATACCCCAGTTGAATGAGGCAATAGAAGAATTACAGAAAAAAGGCTATGCCCTACCAGATTTTCCCGATGACCCACAAAATGATGCTGAACGCGATATTAAAGCAAGATACAACAAGATTAAAGGTAGTGCGGTAAACCCTGTTTTGCGTGAAGGTAATTCGGACCGCCGTGCTCCAAGGGCAGTAAAGAATTATGCAAAACAGAATCCACATTCAATGGGAGCATGGAGCAAAGATTCCGCCACCCATGTGGCAACCATGGATCACGGCGATTTTAAAGCCAATGAAAAGTCGGTTACTTTATCCTCTGCTACATCTGTTAAGATACAGATGAGGTCCGAAGATGGATCCTCAACGGTTCTTAGGGCCGATATTCCTCTTTTAGATGGCGAAATCATTGATGCAACTGTAATGAGCAAAAAAGCTTTGGTTTCTTTTTTAAGAAAGCAGATTGAAGATGCCAAGCAAAGTGGCGTATTGTTTTCATTACATATGAAAGCAACAATGATGAAAGTTTCCGATCCCATTATATTTGGTCACGCCATGAAGGTTTTCTTTAATGATGTTTTCACAAAGCATGCGTCGGTACTAGAGGAATTAGGAGTCAATGTAAGTGATGGATTGGAGAATTTATTGAGCATGTTGGAAGAACTTCCATCGGAGCAAAGAACGGCAATTGAAACTGATATAAAAAGTGCAATAGCCAACGGCCCGGCACTGGCCATGGTTAATTCAGAAAAGGGCGTAACTAACCTCCATGTTCCCAGTGATATCATTATCGATTCTTCAATGCCGGCGATGATTCGTAATTCTGGTCAAATGTATAATGCAGAAGGTAAGGCTCAAGATACGAAGGCCGTTATTCCTGATAGCAGTTATGCAGGGATTTATACAGCCACAATAGATTTCTGTAAGGAGAATGGTGCTTTTGATCCAACAACCATGGGAACCGTACCAAATGTAGGATTAATGGCTCAAAAAGCCGAAGAATATGGATCACATGACAAGACATTTGAAATAGAATCAGATGGTAAAGTTTCTGTTATTGATATTAATTCTGGCGAAACCCTGATTGAACATTCCGTTGAAAAAGGCGATATCTGGAGAATGTGCCAAGTTAAGGACGCACCTATTCAAGATTGGATAAGATTGGCGGTATCAAGGGCACGTGCTTCCCAGCTTCCGGCCATTTTTTGGTTAGATGAAGAAAGGGCGCATGATGCTGAACTGATAAAAAAAGTGAATACGTATTTACCAAATCATGATACTTCCGGTTTGGATATAAAGATATTGTCTCCTATTGATGCTACAACACTTACTTTAAAGCGAATCAAGGAAGGTAAAGACACAATATCAGTATCTGGTAATGTACTACGTGATTATCTCACAGATCTCTTTCCAATATTAGAGGTTGGCACAAGCGCCAAAATGCTTTCTGTTGTTCCCCTTATGAATGGCGGTGGGCTGTTTGAAACAGGTGCAGGTGGATCAGCACCCAAGCATGTTGAACAATTCTTGGAAGAAGGGCATTTACGCTGGGATTCTTTAGGCGAATACTTGGCTTTGGGGGTTTCATTGGAATTTTATGGAGAAAAAAACAATAATACGAAGGCTAAGATTTTAGGGGATGCTTTGGATCGAGCTACTGAAAAATTATTATTGAATGACAAATCACCATCCCGTAAAGTAAAGGAATTGGATACTAGGGGAAGTCATTTCTACTTGGCGTTGTATTGGGCGGAAGCACTTGCCGACCAAAACAAAGATCAGGATTTAAGGACTATTTTCGCAAAGGTGGCTTCAAATTTAAAGGAACAGGAGTCAACCATAATAGATGAATTAAAAAATGCACAAGGTGCCCCGCAAAACATCGGGGGTTATTATAAGCCAGATGTCCAACTTGCAGCGAACGCGATGAGACCAAGTAAAACACTTAACGGCATTTTAGCAAAGATCTAAAAAAATCCATTTAAATTATAAACCTCTGCTCTCCAGCGGAGGTTTTTTTGTTCTAAAAAATATGTTAACTAATTACAGAACTGCACCCATTCTTTATACATTTACTCAAAACTGCATTAATGACCCAACGAAATTCTCTTCTACTTTTTTTTCTTTTGATGAGTACATTTTACGTTTCTTCACAACAAAGATTCACACTGAGTGGAACAGTCGCTGAAGCGTCAAGTAATGAAACAATGATTGGAGTTACCATTGCATTTCCGGAACTTAAGACCGGGGTAACGACCAATGATTATGGCTTTTATTCAATTACGCTTCCGGAGGGTGAGTATAACATTCAAGTTAGTTATTTAGGATTTCAGGATGTAATTCAAAAAATATCCTTATCTGAAAACAGCAAGCTGAATTTTTTGATGGATGAAGAAGCCGAGCAATTGGAAGAGGTTATCGTAACCGATAAAAGCAAAAAACTCGAGATTCGAAAACCTCAAATGAGCGTGAATACAATGT
>JBATIW010000088.1:0-5241 GCA_049668005.1 Maribacter sp. | reverse complement strand
GCCCTCATCCATGGGAAAGTATTTGCTGCAATCCTGTGCAATGACTGTGGAGATACTACAAAAAAAAGCGCAAATTAGAGTTAGTGTTTTCATAATTAATATTTAAAGTGATTTTGGAATTAGGATTACATTTTAATAAATTCTACTCTTCTGTTTTGGGCCTTACCTTCTGTCGTCGCATTATCACCGACGGGTTCGGACTCGCCTTTACCATCTGTTTGCAAGCGACTCCCCGAAACACCAAATTCATCTTCCAAGGTGTTCATTACTGAAGTTGCCCTTCGTTTGGAAAGGTCAAGGTTATTTCCATCACTTCCATCAGCATCTGTATGCCCTATAATTTTAATGTCCATTGCGGATTCAGCATTGAGTGCTTCTGCAATCTTTTTTAGGGTGCCATAAGACTCCGGTTTAATTTTATCCGAGCCTGAATCAAACAAAATTCCAGTTGTGGAAAATTTGCCTTCTTTGAGTAGTTTCCCCCTTAAATCTTCCCCGCCTTCGGCCAATTTAACATTGGTAATGAAAACAAATTGCTCTTTGGTTTCACTGGGCATAGAAGTAAGCTCGAACTTCATATACTTGGTGTAACCGGGTGTTATAAAACGGGGAAGATCTAGCAGTTTTCGTTCATTCATCCACATTCTGAATCGCTGCCCGTTCACTGCAACGGCTACATGTGCCAACTGTAAAACATCATTTCTGATATCTTTTTTTACATAATTCTGTACCGTATTTTCCCTGTTAAAATAATTGTATACATAGACCCCAACATCGGCATACTGGCAAAGAGGGATACCCATTTGGGCATAATTCCTACCCTTTCTTAATGTATTGTTTTCATCCAGTGTTAAATATAATCGGGCATTGGAACTTACATTCCGGTCGAGCCCGGTGGTCATCATATCAAATTCAATGGTATAATCATTTGGTAAGGTTTCTGGAAGATCAGGCACGTATATGGTCCGGTCTGATAGTTTCAACCATTTATCAGGGTTATCATTCAGTGTAACTATTTCACCAGAACCATTGGTATTCCATTTTGCAGGAAAATCGCCAATATTGTCTACTGAGAAATCGTCATATAGGATAAGGCGATTACCGGGCACAAAATCATAATTGGTATAAATCTTTAGCGTTTTCGGGCCACCAGTTGAACCACTAACCCCTGGTGTATTGCGGTCTTGAGGATTACCTGCATTTCCTTGGTCATTACCCCCAATTGTGGGAGGGTTTTGTCGTTGTTCTTGTTCCCCTTTGGAACCAGGTTCTAAGATGCTATCCAAGGCAGCATCCGTTTTCTTTGTTGTCTCGCGTTCTACACGTCGTTCAACGGTACGTTCAGCCGCCTTTTCTGCCCGTTTCCCTAATTTTTTTAAAAGCTGGGCATTTAAATTAGTGGCGAATCCCACAATTAAAAAACAGGATACCAAATATCTGAGCATTCTTATAGGAGTTTTCATAATCGCAAAATGTTTTGTGTTCTTTAAAGATAAGAAATATTACTAGTTGGTTTTACTTCAACTAGTTACAATTTAATGTGTGTCATTTTCAATTCGCTATACAAGATAATAAGGTTTGCTTGAATATAGATTCAGAATAATATATTTGGAAGAGAGAAATGTATATTCAGTACTGATTTAAGTGTCAGTGGCAAAACAGACAATCAATTCATTTGGTAGACAATGATCGAATTCTTTTGGTCCTGGGTCACAACTTCCAGTTTCCGATCATTTTCCATATCGGTCAAATCTATGAGCGAAGAACCAAACACAGGAAAATTGGAAATTGGTATAGCCTGACTATCAAACAAATACACCTTTTGATTTTGAATATCGGTAACGCCAACATATATTTTATCGTAGATATAGAATATTTTGGGCGGTGTATAAACGCCAAAATCCAGCTCAATCCTTTTGCCTCTAATGCTCAACACATTGTCATTCATATATACAAAAGTCTTACTAGTGGCGTCAATACCGTGATCTTGATTCAATCTTAAATTGGTGGTGTTTGACTTTCCATTGGCGGCAATTTGGTGAAGCACGCCTTTTTTGTCGGTCAATACGAACTTGTTTTTGTATAAATACACTTCATTTTGGGAGAAATCAATTTTCCCGCTTACGCTCGTTCTTATGTTTCCAACCCGGTTAAGGATTTTTAAATCACCATTTTCCAGGGTGAAGACCAAATAATCTTTGTTGGCGATTACCATATGTTTTGGTGCCTTCAAAATTGGGCTTTCGGCTTGGGTATATTTGAAGCCACCTACTATCGAACCTTTGTTGTTGTACATGAAAACCTTATTACCTTGTGTTACCACAAAACGATAATCTTTTTTGTTTTCATAATCAAAAACAGCCAATCCGTTCAAATTTCCTCCTTCGAACTTTTTTGTAAAAGGATTTACTTCTTTCCCATTTCTATCTAGAATCAAAAACTGATTATTGGTTGTAAAGGCCAATTGTAACCGTTTGTTTTTATAAATATCAACTTGATGGATTTTGCCTTGAACCTGTCCCTCCAACTGTTTTTTCCAAAGCACTTTGCCTTGTGTTGAGATGAGGTACAGATTGTTTTCCTGATCCTGTACTACGATTTCCTTCTTATTGGTCCTGTGGTTGGTTACAAACTGGGGATCTGTCGCCAAATCCGCATCTAGGAGTAAAGTGAACAGTGGTGATATCGTGTTTATTTTTGATTTTCTTCCTGTTTGTTGAATGACCACATTGGTATGAAAGAAACCTTTGTCGGCAACAACTTGGGCGGCGAACGTATTTTTATTAAACGTAGCCTTTCTGAAATCGGCTATAAGTTCTTGGGAAAAATCACTATCAAGCATTTGTTCAATACCTGTTGCATTGGAAACAAAAAGTATGGAAGATTCATCGGCAAGCGCATCCTTTGCAGAAGCAAAAACATCTGTTTTCTCAAAGGTAGACCCATTTTTGCTGCTATTGATGATTGCTTCCAGGGCTTTCCTGTTCTCAGCAAAAATGAAAGCATTTTCGATGATGGTGCAGAAGTTCGCTTTATAATCGGCGATTAAAGGATTCAAATAAAGATTTAAAAAATCAGGTTTATTGAGTTCCAAAACCTGATTCCCCTGATATTCCGTTTCCGATTTTTTAATGTTCCCAAGGTACTCTGATAGTTTTTCAGAACCATAAGTATTCAGTAGTACCGTTTTATCACCGTTCCGATAAATAAAACCAATCTCTTCAACCGTATTTAATAGGGAATCTTTTGGGGCATCCAAATGTAAATACTGCTGTTGGTTTAGGGCAAATGTACTGTAATCATCAAATGTATAGGACAAAATTGCATCTGCAGAACTTGGTGCAAGTGTCGGGGTTGTATTTTCCAAAGGATTGGTGCCCTTAAAGAGACTTAAATAGTTTTGGACTGAGTCTTTTGCGACGGATATTCCGATAAGGTTAATATGATTTTGGTTCACATTGACATCGACAAGGATCCAATCGGAAAAATGGGAAACTTTCAATGCTGAATTCTCTTTTAGCAAAGATTTGGATAGAAACTCGCTTTTTTCAAGATTGATAAATATGGAAGCGTTTTTCGTAGCACTTGCAATTTCGTATAGTTTCTCTAGTTCATTGGATGTTTTTATTTGATCAAAATATTTGATTTGGTTTTCGAGTATTACTCTTGATGAACTAATGGTCTTTTTCCCATTTAGGGAAAGACTGTAGAGTATATCGCCATCTAAATCGTACGTATCAATTTCTTGACCTTCAACTAGAACGGATTCTTTTTTAATATTTTGAACACTGTCCATCACAAAAGTATGGGCAGTATTGCTGGTCACATAGGTGAATTCAAAATTATTCGCACCCAATTCGGAAAATGCCAGAATGGATTCCGTTTCAGATTTAACGTGGTCCAGATGTTTTATCTCATTAAAGATAGCCTTGTACACGCCAAACGATTCCAACTTAGACAGGAAATCATTGTTCTTTAAATCACTTTTAAAGCCATTTAGATTGTTTATCTTGACAATTATGGCTGCATTTTGGGGAATGAAATCGAGCAAGGAAGAAGCCTTTTTCTGTTGCTGGGAACAACCAATAACCAATAAAAAGAATAGGCCAATAATTAATCTGGTATTCATTAAAAGGGATTTTCAGCGAATTTAGTTTATTATACTCATTTCATATAGGAATTCGGGAATTTTAGGAAATTTAATGTTTTCTTTCCCAAGGCAAAATTCTCAAGCATAGCAGTGGCTACGGTTGATAATTTTAACACCTGGAAAGGGAAAAAGAAAGACATAAAAACCTGGATTGCTATTTGGAAGGAGTATCTAATTTTAGTGTCAACTGTTCCGGCAATTGTCTAAAGCTTTTTCTATGGTATTTTGTTATACCATATTCGCGAATGGCTTCCCTATGTTCTTTGGTAGGATAGCCTTTGTTTTTCTTCCAATTATACATTGGGAATTCTTCGTGCAACCTTTCCATATAATCATCACGATAGGTTTTGGCCAAAACAGATGCTGCAGCAATACTCATATACTTAGCATCGCCTTTTATAATGCATTCAAAAGGTACATTATGGTAAGGTTTAAACCTATTACCATCAACAATGATGAATTTCAGACTGCCATTGAGTTGGTCAATGGCTTTATGCATAGCCAATATCGATGCATTGAGTATGTTTATTTTGTCAATTTCTTCAGGAAAGATATGGGCCACACCAAAACACACGGCACTTGCCTCAATTATTGGTTTTAATGTTTCGCGCTTGTTTTCAGAAAGTTGTTTTGAATCGTTTAGCATAGCATTTTTAAACCGATTTGGTAAAATCACGGCAGCCGCTGTCACCGGACCGGCAAGACAGCCACGGCCTGCTTCATCGGTACCTACTTCATCGAATGTATGGTAAAATCTTTTCAGCATATTGAGTTGCGACTGATTAAGGGCGAATATAAATTTTTTGTATCAATTCAAGGCACTCTAAAACACGCTGCGTTACATTAATACTATTTGTTGTAATAAATTTCACATTATATTAGGAACAAAAAAATTAACTTTGCCCAGTAAGCTGTTTTATGAAATACTTTTTCCTACTGCTATTTGTATTAAGTTGCCCATTACTCCATGCACAGGTAGATGCCATTCCACCTGTTAAAGAACTTGATACTACAAAATTCAAGAAGAAAAGAAAAAAGAATGTTCCACCTGAAGCCGCTCCGGAAATCACTATTAAGGATTATAAAATAAT
>JBATIW010000087.1:0-11147 GCA_049668005.1 Maribacter sp. | reverse complement strand
TGTGTATTTAGCGGATTATGATGTGGTTGCAGAGGTAACTCCTACAGAAAGAGCGGCCCATTTTAAATTCACTTTTCCTGAGAATGAAAAATCGTTCATTATGTTGGATGCCTTCAATAAGGGATCCATGGTAAAAATATTGCCAAAGGAAAGGAAGATTATTGGCTATTGTAGAAATAACAGTGGCGGGGTTCCTGATAATTTCCATAATTACTTTGTAGCAGAATTTGACACCGATTTTGAATTGAACCATACATGGGGTGATGATTGGAAATTGGTAGAAAATTCAATTGAAAAAGTTGGAGACCATGTAGGGGCCATAATAGGTTTCAAGACAAAAAGAGGACAAGTTGTCCATGTTAAAGTAGCATCATCCTTTATTAGCCCAGAGCAGGCACAATTGAATCTTGATCGGGAAATCGGTAAGGATTCTTTCGAAACAACACGTGAAAAAGCGAAAAAGGCTTGGCAAAAAGAATTAAGTAAGATTCAAATAGAAGATGATAACATTGATAATATAAGAACTTTTTATTCCTGTTTGTATCGGGTACTGTTGTTTCCAAGAAAGATGTACGAATTGGACCAATCCAATGAAATTGTACATTATAGTCCCTATAATGGTGAGGTTCTACCAGGTTATATGTTTACAGATAATGGATTTTGGGACACATTTAGGGCGGTTTTCCCATTTTTTAATTTAATGTACCCCGAACAGAATGGACAGATTATGCAAGGCTTGGCCAATACCTACAAAGAATCAGGTTGGCTTCCGGAATGGGCCAGTCCTGGTCATAGGGATTGTATGATCGGGTCTAATTCATCGCCTATTATTGCCGATGCCTTTTTGAAGGGAATTGAATTAGGCGATACCGAAATATTATTGGAGGCTATGGTCAAAAATGCAACAACCTCCGACAATAGGCCCTTAGACAATGGAAATGTGATACGGTCAGTTGGTAGAGAAGGTATTGATTATTACAATAAATTAGGATATGTACCCTATGATGTCGGTATAAATGAAAATGCAGCCAGAACACTGGAATATGCCTATGCCGATTTTACCATTGGGCAAATGGCGACCAAAATGGGAAAGGTCGAATTGGCGAATACGTTTTACAAGCGTTCCATGAATTATAAGAACTTATTTGATCCTTCTACAAAGTGGATGCGGGGAAAAAATGAGGACGGTAGTTTTCAAAGTCCTTTTAATCCCTTGAAATGGGGTGATGCCTTTACAGAAGGTAACAGTATTCATTATACTTGGTCTGTTTTTCACGACATAAATGGATTGATTGGGTTAATGGGTGGAAAAAAAGATTTTGAAAATCAATTGGATGCTGTTTTTGACATGCCCCCAGATTTTGACGATTCCTATTACGGATTTACAATACATGAGATTCGAGAGATGCAAATAATGAATATGGGCAATTATGCGCATGGCAATCAACCCATACAACATATGATTTATTTGTATAATTATGCAAATGCTTCTTATAAGACACAAGAAAAAATAAGAACTGTTTTGACCAAATTATATTCAGCCACGCCTGATGGGTATTGCGGTGATGAAGATAATGGGCAAACCTCGGCATGGTATGTATTTAGTTCACTAGGGTTTTATCCAGTTACCCCGGGGGTAGATGAATATGTTATTGGGAGTCCTTTATTCAAAAAAGCCAGCATTTATTTGGAAAATGGCAATCGCTTTGAGATTTCTGCGCCAGAAAACAGTAAGGATAACTTTTATATAAAATCAGCAAGATTGAACAATGCTGAATATGACAGAACTTTTTTAAAATTTGAAGACATTCAAAAAGGTGGAAAGTTGCAATTTACAATGGATAGTAAGCCGAATAAAGAATGGGCAAGTGGAGAAGATGCTGTGCCATATTCCTTAAGTAATAAAACAAAGTAAAATGAAAAACTTTAGACTTCTACTTATTCTATCTGTTGTAATACATAGCATTTCATGGGCGCAAACCAAGGAAGATGATAAGCGATTAGAGTGGTTCAAGGATGCCAAATTAGGTGTATTTATCCATTGGGGATATTATGGTGTAAATGGCATTACCGAATCTTGGTCATTGTATCATAAGCGAATTGGTTATGAGGATTATATGGCGCAAGGAGACAAATTCACTGCTGCAAATTATAATCCGGATGCTTGGGCCAGCCTGTTTAAAAAGATAGGGGCGCAGTATGTCGTAATGACAACGAAACATCATGATGGAGTGGCCTTATGGGATACCAAATTAAGCCATTTGAATGTGGTTGATAAAACCCCGGCCAAACGCGATTTAGTAGCTCCTTATGTTCATGCTTTGAGGGATAATGGACTCAAAGTCGGACTGTATTATTCATTATGTGACTGGTCTCATCCTGATTATGAAGTGGTCTTTCCTAGGCCTAATACAAAAAAGGACTACCCACAAAAAGACCAAAAGAATATGGATGCTTGGGAGCGATTTGTAGTGTTCTACCAAGGGCAAATGAGAGAGTTGAGCTCGCATTTCAACCCAGATTTGTATTGGTTTGATGGGGATTGGGAAAAGTCTGCTGAACAATGGCGTTCTAAAGCATTAAAGGATTCCTTGTTAAAATGGAACCCCTATGTGATCGTGAATTCTAGATTGAATCAATACGGGGACTATAAAACACCCGAACAAGGAATACCTGTAGTTCGCCCAGAAGGTCCTTGGGAGTTTTGTATGACGATGAACGATAATTGGGGGTACTTTCCTTCAGATACGAATTACAAACCAATTTCACAGATTATCAGAACGTTTGTTGAGGTGATTTCAAACGGAGGAAATCTTTTACTCAATATTGGTCCCAAACCAGATGGATCTATTGCACAGGAACAGAGGGAGCGCTTGGAAAGTTTAGGGGAGTGGATCAACAAACATAAATCGGCGGTAAATGAAACCATAGCTGGATTACCTTATGGGCACTTCTATGGGCCTACGTTGCTTTCAAAGGACAAAAAGAAGATCTATCTGTGTTTGTTTGACAATCCCAAGAATTACATTCAATTAAAAGGAATTCAAAATAAGGTAACTTCGATAAAAGTATTAGGTACCGATGAGGTACTTATTTCAGAAAGGAATGGTGGTGCGGCATGGAATAACATTCCAGGAATCTTACGTATTTCCATTCCCAAAAAGGAAAATATGGATAAATATGTAACGGTAATCGAAGTATCCCTCGAAGATGAATTAGTGCTGTACCGTGGTCATGGGAATGCTGTCGAATTGAATAATTAAAACTCATTTTTAAATGAAGGGTTGTGCGTTTAAAGTTCTACCATCACTTCTATTTTTGTTGGCGTTTGGCCTGACCATAGGGCAGAAAACACCTGTGGAATATGTGAATCCTTTTATTGGTACTTCCAATTTTGGTACGACAAATCCTGGACCCATTGCCGTACGCGGTATGGTGAATGTTTCCCCCTTTAATGTAGCAGGCCCTCAAAATTGGCCACTAGAAAAAGATAGCAGGTGGTTATCAACCCCCTATGTTCATGAAAATACTTTTTTAACAGGGTTTAGTCATGTAAACCTTAGTGGTGTTGGTTGCCCAGAATTGGGAGTGATTTTGGCAATGCCCACAACAGGGGAGATTGAGACCGACCATTTAAAATATGGCAGTACCTACTCCAATGAAAGGAGTCAGATTGGTTATTATTCTACTATTTTGGACAAATACAATATTCAAGTTGAGGCAACGGCAACAACTAGGGTAGGAGTTAGTAATTATACTTTTCCAGCGGGGGATTCCAATATTTTACTAAATCTAGGATTAGGGCTCACTAATGAACAGGGAGCTAGCGTTAAGGTTGTTTCTTCGACAGAAATTGAAGGCATTCGTTCAGTTGGTTCTTTTTGCTATTATAAACCAGAAGAGGCTTATCCCATATATTTTGTAGCACAGTTTTCAAAGCCAGCAAAGGAATTCGGTGTTTGGAAAAAACCAGCCAAATATAAGGGTATAGAATCACAATGGATGGGCTATAATGGTAAGACCCGAATCATGAAAGGTCATACCCAGGAAGTTGTTGGTGATAGTATAGGAGCATATATGAGGTACCATTTTGATAAATCTACGCAGGTAGAAATGAAAATTGGGGTTTCTTATGTGAGTATTCATAATGCAAGGGAAAATCTGGAAAGGGAAACGGCAAATAAGACTTTTAAAGAAATATTGGTTAATACCCAAAATGAGTGGAATCAATATTTGTCCAGAATAGAAGTTGAAGGGGATAATGAGGAAGACAAGGTGAAGTTTTATACGGCCTTGTACCATACTTTGATCCATCCGAATACCCTGAATGATTTCAACGGCGATTATCCTAAAATGAAAACTAGGGAAACCTTAAAAACAAAAGGAACCCGATATACCGTATTCTCCTTGTGGGATACGTATCGCAACTTACACCAATTGATGAGCTTGGTTTATCCCAAACAACAATCAAATATGGTTAAAAGTATGCTTCGGATTTATGATGAAAGCGGGTGGTTGCCAAAATGGGAATTGAATGCAACAGAAACAACAACTATGGTAGGCGATCCAGCCGGAATAATCATTGCCGATACCTACTTAAAGGGAATCCGGGATTTTGATGTCGAAAAAGCATACGAAGCAATGTTGAAAAGTGCGGATCAATTGGAGAATAATCCACTACGTCCCGGACTTAAGGATTATTTGGAAAAAGGATATTTGTCCACTAAAACAACAAATAGTGGATCAGTCTCCACTACGCAGGAATACAATATTGCTGATTTTGCCATTGCACAATTGGCCAAAGCGCTGGGTAAAAAAGAAGACTATAAACGATTTAGACAACGTGCGGTTTCTTACAGAAAATTATTCGATAAGGAATTCAATCTTTTACGCCCAAAAAATGGTGATGGTAGTTGGTTAACGCCATACAATCCTGAATCGGGTGCGAATTTTGAAAAGAACCTCGGCTTTATCGAGGGTAATGCTTGGCAGTATACGTTTATGGTACCCCATGATATAAAAGGACTCATGAAATTAATGGGCGGTCCAAAACCTTTTGTCAAACGGCTGCAGGATGTTTTTGATAAGAACCAGTTTGATATGGCCAATGAACCGGATATTGCATACCCATATCTTTTCAATTATGCAAAGGGCGAAGAACATAGAACACAAAAAATGGTTTCAGAGCTATTGAATGAACATTTTAAAAACAGCCCTGAGGGTATCCCAGGGAATGACGATACGGGAACCATGTCCGCTTGGGCAGTATTCTCAATGATGGGAATATATCCTGTTAATCCGGCAGAGCCGATGTATGCCATAACAAAACCTTCATTTAAAAAAGTTACCATTTACTTGGATAACGATTATTACAATGGAAAGACATTGGAACTTATTTCCAATACTTCCGTCGGAAAGAATTCCATAGCTAAAATTTTGATTGATGGTAAAACGCATGGTAGTTTCTTTATTTCACATGATAAATTAATTAATGCTGGAAAGTTTGAATTCATTTTGAAGTGAAGCTATTATCTAAAACCGCAATATGAAGAAGACAATTTTATCGCTATTAAGTATCCTAAGTTTTGTATTTTTTTCATGTAAGGACAATTCGTTGAACATTGTCGAAGATGGCCAGTCGGACTATGAAATTGTTTATACAGGGCAAGTAACAGAAAGTCAATATAATGCTGCGGAGGTTTTACAGTCTTATATGGCGAAGATCAGTGGCGCCAAATTGCCCATTGTTGATGAAAAGTCGCAAAGTACTGACAAGCATAAAATTTATGTTGGACAAAAGAATGACTTGAAATTAGAGGAACATCAGATTACTATTAAATCGGAAAATGAAAATCTTATTATTTCTGGAGGTTCTGATGCTGCAGTAAACAATGCCATTTATGAATTCTTGGAAAGATATTTGGATTGTAAATGGTTTGCCCCAAATGCGGAAAGAATACCAAATTTAACTTCGATTTCCCTTCCCTTGCCGATTGATTATTCATATACCCCTGAAATTACAACTAGAACAGTGCATTCAAGATTGTATTATGAAAACCATGATTTTGCCGATAAGCAGAAGGTTACCTATGAGGCATTTCCAAGATATGTGCCCAATGCAAGGGTTCATACTTTCCATAGATTCATTCCTGAAGAAAAGTTCTATAAATCACATCCTGAGTATTATGCTTGGCGTGGTGACAAACGATTGCCAACGCAATTATGCTTGACCAATAGGGCTGTATTGGAAATTGTTAAGGATTCAGTGAGGGCTATGTTTGAAAAAAATCCCAAGTCATCTGTAATTTCAGTAAGTCAGGATGACAATCAACAATATTGTCAATGCGGTAATTGTAGTAAGATAGATGAGGCCGAAGGTAGCCCTTCAGGTACTATGATTCATTTTGTGAATCAGGTTGCAGAAGCATTTCCTGATAAAACAATTTCTACTTTAGCCTATCAACACACCCGTAAACCCTGCAAGACCAAGCCTGCAAAAAATGTATTGATCACCCTTTGTTCCATTGAATGTGACCGTAGTGGCCCTATTGCGGAAAAATGTGCTGATTTTGCTGATGATTTAAAGGGTTGGGGAAAATTGACCGATAATATTCGAATTTGGGACTATACCACCCAATTCACCAACTTTTTAGCCCCATTTCCTAATATCCATACCCTCAAACCAAATATTGAATTGTTCAAGAACAATGGGGCAAAGTGGATTTTTGAGCAACATAGTAACAATCCAAGTGAGCTATTTGAGTTGAGATCTTACATCACTGCCAAATTACTTTGGAATCCCACTTTGAAGTTGGATGACCTATTAACGGAATTCACAAATGGATACTATGGGGAAGCCGGAATTTTCGTGAAACAATATGTTGATGCCATTCATGCCAACTTAAAGAATGACCCTGACTTTTTCTTGTTTTTATATGGTGATCCCTCACAAGCTTTTGATTCTTATTTGTCAGCAGATTTGTTGAAAGAATATTCCAGTCTATTTGATACTGCTGAAAGGGCAGTGGTAGATAAACCAGAAGTATTGAAAAGGGTCAGCGCTGCCAGATTAGGGGTTGACTATGCCGTTTTAGAAGCCTGTAGAAAAGGGTTGGCAAATGAATATACTTTGGTCGTTAATGAAGATGGCGGGAAGTCCAAAGTGAATCCGGTAGTAAGCGAAATATTGAAAAAATTCGAAGAAACAACAAATCAAGGTAATATTACTTTGATGAATGAAATGGGGTTTACCGTCGATGAATACTTAAATTCCTATGCAAAGGCCTTAGAAGTTGCTAAACAACCGAACAAAGCTTTGGATAAAAAGGTAACCTTAATAACAAAGCCCAAAAAATACGCAAATGAAAATCCACAGGTACTGACTGATGGTGCTTTGGGCGGTAATGGGTTTTATGCCAATTGGTTAGGTTTTGAGGGTAATCATCTTGAAGTGGTAATTGACTTGGGAGAAGTACAAGAAATCAGTACTGTTTCAACGGCTTTTTTACAGGTTACCAATCATGTGGTTTTTTTTCCAACGAAAGTTACTTATTATGGTTCCATGGATAAGCAGGATTATAGGAAGTTAGGGACAGTAGACAATGCGCATCCACTGAGCAAGAAAAGTAAGGTGAATGATATTCAGTATTTTGATTTGGAAGGGGTAAGGGCAAATATAAGATATTTAAAAATTAAAGCTGAAAATATGGGGCAACCCCCCTATTGGCATCATGCAGCTGGTACACCTTCCTGGATTTTTGCCGATGAGGTTCTTGTAAACTAAATAACGATTTTATGATAAGAAAATCAATTGTTCTGTTTGTGGTATGTATCATTTTTATAGGTCAAGAACTAAGGCCACAGGCCATTTATGAAGATGAAAGATATGTACCCGAGACCGATTCACTTGTGATTAAGAAACTTGGGGAATGGCAAGACTTGAAATTTGGATTGTTGATGCATTGGGGTCCATACAGCCAATGGGGTATTGTAGAGTCGTGGTCTATCTGTCCCGAGGATTATGGTTGGTGCGAACGAAAAAAAGGTACGAACCCTGCCGATTACAATACATACAAAAAAGAATATGAAGATTTACAAAAAACCTTTAACCCGGTAAAATTTGACCCGGATAAATGGGCGGTTGCTGCCAAGAATGCTGGTATGAAATATGTGGTTTTTACCACCAAACACCATGATGGATTTTCAATGTTCGATTCTAAGTATACAGACTACAAGATCACGGGCCCTGAAACACCCTTTTCCGTAAATCCCAAATCCAATGTAACCAAAGAGATTTTTGATGCTTTTAGAAAGGAAGGACTATGGGCGGGCGCCTATTTTTCAAAACCAGATTGGCACAATGAGAATTATTGGGACCCTTATTTTCCACCTTTTGATAGGAATGTAAACTATGATCCGGGGCAATACCCCGAAAAATGGGAAAAATACGTTCAATTTACCCACAATCAGATATTGGAGTTGATGTCGGATTATGGTAAGGTTGATATACTCTGGTTAGATGGCGGATGGGTTAAAAAGCGCTCAGATGAAAATTTAGATCAAAATTATAAGGAAAAGTTCGAGGAAAATAAATCTGGAAATGGCTTTTTAAAACATCGCATTGTTAGTCAAGATATTCGCATGGATGAGCTTGTTGAAAAGGCTAGGAAAAAGCAACCAGGTTTAATAGTAGTCGATAGAGCGGTTCATGGTAAGAACCAAAATTATTTAACACCAGAGAATCGAGTTCCGGAAAAACCGTTGCCTTACCCCTGGGAGTCTTGTATTATAGCAGGCGGAGGTTGGTCCTATTCCTTTGATGCCAAGTATATGTCTGGCAGGGAGGCCATTCATACTTTGGTTGACATAGTGGCAAAGGGCGGTAACCTATTGTTGAATATTGCACCAAGTCCAGAAGGCGAATGGGATTCTGATGCATATGATTTACTGGAGGATTTAGGAGATTGGATGAAGGTTAACAATGAGGCAATTTATAGTACACGGTCTATTGCCCCCTATAAATATGACAATATCTGTATGACTACAAAGGCAAATGGTACAATTTATCTTATTTATTTGGTTAGCGAAGGACAAACAAGTATACCCTCGCAGATAGAATTTCCCCGAGATGTTTCTAATACTATGAAAGCAACGATCCTAGGTTTAGGATCTAAACTAAAATGGTCAACGAAAGATGATGGAATTAGCTTTGTTATTCCAGAAAGCCTAAAGGCTGAATTATTAAAAACCATGGCGTTTGTAATTAAAGTAGAATAGTTTTTTGGATATTTATTATGATATTCAATCATCGCTGATAATCATCGGTTATTTAGTAATTATTATTAAGTTTCTTTTTTCTACTATAAGGTTTAAGTAAAACTGTTCTTTAGCTTTTGACCATTGTTATTGGTCGAAAATTTTTCAAATTCCACTATCAATTTTCAACATTAGTATATTCACATAATTTTAACATTTTATAGATTCAAAACAATTAACAAAAACTAACTAACATGAATCAAAAATTCAAGTATTTATTGTTGTTTGTGGCGTTGCTCTTTATTCAGGGAGCTGTTGCACAAACTATTTCCGGTACGGTAACGGATAATTCAGGAGTGCCCTTACCAAGTGTTAATGTCATTGAAAAAGGTACTACAAATGGTACTTCCAGTGATTTTGACGGAAATTTCGAACTAAACGTTTCCAGTTCTACGGCAACTTTGGTGTTTTCATCTTTGGGCTTTGCAACTAAAGAAGTGGGAATAGCAGGGCAATCCACAATTAATGTATCCTTGGATGAGGATGCTGAAATGCTAGGTGAAGTTGTAGTGACCGCTTTAGGTATTAAAAAAGAGGCGAAAGCAATTGGTTACGCCACCACGGAAGTTGGAGGTGATGAGCTTTCAACCGTAAAATTACCCAATGCAATCAATTCCCTTCAAGGTAAGGTAGCAGGTGTAAGTGTTGTTCAAAACTCAACAGGTGCAGCAGGTTCCAGTAGGGTAGTTATTCGTGGTAATAATACCTTGACCGGAAACAACCAACCTTTATACATTATAGATGGTATTCCTATCGGTAATGATAATAATGGTGCTGCAGGACTTTGGGGAGGTAATGATGGGGGTGATGGTATATCCAGTATCAACCCGGATGATATTGAATCGGTAAGGGTGCTTAAAGGTGGTGCGGCAACTGCGCTCTATGGTTCCAGAGGGGGTAATGGGGTTATCCTTATTGCTACAAAAAGTGGTGCTACACAACAAAAAGGCTTTGGAGTTGAAGTCAGTAGTTCTGTGACCTTTGATGCCCTGAATACCAATATTTTGGATTTTCAGAGAGAATATGGCCAAGGTACACGCGCGAGGATTCCTGCTAATGAGGCTGAGGCTTTTGATTTGGGCAATAGCTCATGGGGAGCAATATTAGACGGTTCTCCTGTGGTACAATGGGATGGTGCAGAAAGACCCTATTCTTATGTTGGTAATAATCAAAACCATTTTTATAGAACAGGTACTACCTTTATCAATACGGTGGCCTTGTCGAGTAGCGCCGAGAATATGAATTATAGGTTTTCAATGTCCAATATGGATAATGAGGACCTTATGCCAAATGCAGGTTTGAATAGAAAGTCCATTTCCTTAAATTCAGGGGCTACACTTTCAGAGAAGATCACGACACAGGTAAATGCCAAGTACATTGTTGAAAAGGTACAAAATAGACCAAGATTATCAGATGCACCTGGTAATGCCAACTACACTGTTGCATTACTCTCTCCGAATGTTGATGTTCGGAGTATGCAACCGGGAATGAATGAGGATTTAACAGAGAATGGTTATTCTAACAATATCTTCTCACAAAATCCATATTTTGCAGCCTATAACTTCAGAAACGAGGATGTTAAGCATCGTATTATTGCATCTACCTCGATTAGATACGATATGTTGGACTGGTTATATCTTTCAGGTCGGGTCGGTACCGATCATTATACAAGAAAATCTACAGGCATAACTCCTTACGGAACCGCTTATCAGCCACTTGGTTCAATGACTGAACAGGAAAGAAGATATACCCAGGTTGATGCTGATTTAATATTGGGTGTAGATAAAGACATTACTGACAAGTTTGCCACATCTGCATTAGTAGGTGTCAAT
>JBATIW010000086.1:0-2771 GCA_049668005.1 Maribacter sp. | reverse complement strand
ATAGGCTTGGGTGAATTTAACCCCATCAGCAGCCAAACGTTCCATGTTCGGTGTACGATACATTTCATTAAAAGGGGTCTTCTTATCCCAGAACGGTACCGAAGTGTCTTGCCAACCCATATCATCGACTAAAAACAGAACAATATTGGGTTTAGGTTCTGGTATTGGCTCTGATTCGCATGCCCCAAGACCAAAAACGAGCGCGAATACCAGTAACAATCTATAGTTCATCATTCTCAAAAGCTTTTAAAACGGGTTTTCCCCTCCAAAACTCGGGAAGCTCCAATCCTAACAGATAGGCAATTGTCGCCGCAGTATCGTAAGTTACTATACTAACGTCCATATCGCCCTGCGCAGGAATGTTTTTACCATAAATAATCCATGGAATTTCAACCTCTAACAGTGTTTTTCCTCCATGCCCTTTTTCAATACCTCCATGATCCGAACTGAAGATGATGATGGTTTCATCCATCATTCCACTCGTTTCCAATTCTCTAAGAATATTACCCACAAGACCATCTATCTTCTCAACTGCCTCATAATATTCAGGGGTGTCATGCCCAATGTTATGACCTGCCCCATCGGGCTCATCAAAATGAATAAATGTCAAGGCTGGTTTTTCTTTGGTGATAAACTCAAGTGCCATATCGGCTGTGGCTTCATCAGTCTCTCCATTAAAATCCAAATCAACCAAGTTCTTTTCAAACAAATAACCAATACCACCCCATTTATAGGAAACTCCCATTTTAGCATCTGGCATTTGTTCATCAATAACACTAAAAATAGTTGGGTACATATTGCCTTTTCCAATGATTCTAGAGACCACTTCAGGGGTTTTACTTCCCCACTCAGTATAACCATGTAATTCAGGACCTGAACCCATAATCATTGAAGCCCAATTTACTGCGCTTGATGATGGTAAAACCGCCCTCGCTTTTAATGAATAGGCTCCTTGTTGCATCATTCTTCTTAGGTTTGGTATTTTGGCTTTTTTGAAGGCATATGCACCAAAACCATCTGAACCAATTAGAATCACATGTTTCACTAAAGGTTTTGGTACTTCTAATTTTGTCTCAGCCTTACACGAAACCAATAACATGACTATTGAAAAGCATACTATCGAAATTCTCTTCATTACGTTAATTTTTCAATGTTGAATTTAACCAGACTTTTTTGTTCTTCGGAAGCTCAATTTCAACCTCTTCAACGTCATACTTTAGTTTAATGGTTTTTGTTGCTGCCGACATTAATCCCAGCTTTACAAGTTTCCCCGCTTGCCATTCAATATCCACCTCAATATTGCCACGGGCTTTAATTCCTCGTATACTTCCATTTTGCCAATTGGCCGGTAGTGCCGGTAGAATTCTTAAAAACCCCTCGTGGGATTGCAATAATAGTTCGGCCACCGCAGCAGTATAGCCGAAATTACCATCAATTTGAAAAGGCGGATGCTCATCGAAGAGATTATCTGCAATCGAAATCTGCAAGAACTTCCTTATATTTTCCTCCGCTGATTTGGCATCCAATAAGCGGGCATTCAAATTGATCATCCAAGCCCTACTCCAGCCCGTACCGGCCCCACCATGTTGCAAGCGGTAATCGATGGTTTTCTGGGCAGCTGCAAATGCTGCTGTATTCTTCGAGCTTATTTCATCCCCAGGGTGCAAGGCATATAAATGTGACATATGTCTATGGCCTTTTTCAGGTTCGTCATAAGGCTCGTTCCATTCCAACAAACGCCCATCTTCACCAACAAGCACTCCAGGGAACAATTTAGCCCGTTTGGCAGCGACCTCCTTGGTAAAGCCATCCTCAATTTCCAGAATTCTGGACGCCTCCAAGACATTATCAAAAACCTCAGCAATAATTTGATGCCCCATTGCACTTCCGAAAGAGACGGCTGCCGATTTGCCATCAGCATCAAAGTATGAGTTTTCAGGAGAGGTTTCCGGTGAGGAGACCCAAGAACCACTTTTTTCATCCCAAACCAACCAATCCAAATAGAATTCTGCGATACCTTTCAAAGCTGGGTATGCCCGATCTTTTAAAAACGCCTTGTCTTGGCTGAATCTATAATGCTCCCAATAATGTTGGGCGCACCATCCTGCTCCATGGATCCAAGAACCCCAATAGGCACGTTCGGCTCGCATAAAAGGTGTTGCCCATAAATCTGAAGCATGGTGTGCCATAGTACCTCTATGAATTCCATATTGTTTTTCTGCAGTGTTTTTCCCTCTTTCCAAAACCCGGTCTAGAAAATCAAAAAAAGGCTGGTGCAACTCACTCAAATTGGTTACCTCGGCAGGCCAATAATTCATTTGAAGGTTTATGTTCAGATGATAATCGGCATTCCAAGGGGCCTCAATATGTTCATTCCAAATACCTTGCAGATTTGCAGGATTGGTTCCTTGCCTTGACGAAGCTATTAAAAGATACCGCCCATATTGAAAAAGTTTTGCAGATAGATCAGGGTCATCACTCCCGGCTTTTATACGTTGCAGGCGTGCATCAATCGGCAGACTATCCAATGCTTTCCCCCCCAAATCAAGGCTCACGCGTTCATAGAGATTTTTATAGTCTTTTTTATGGTTCTTTAATAATGCATCGAAAGAGTGGTTTGAAACCATTTCCAGGGTTTTTGAATTTTCTGCTTCATAGTTTTCGTCATGATAAAATGAGGTATTGCCTGCAAGAAGAATAAGCGCTTTCTTCACTCCTTTTAAGTGCAATTTCCCATTACTGGCGGTCACGGTACCCGATTCATTTTTAAC
>JBATIW010000085.1:0-1783 GCA_049668005.1 Maribacter sp. | reverse complement strand
GCTCAATGTTCATTTTGAGCGGCTGGTATGCACCCAAAAGCAGCCGTTCGCCTGATATGATGTTGAGCGACTGCTACTGACCGATTCTGTTGAAAAACTCCTGCTGATAATACATCGATGAGATAATACGTGTGTGTTGATTGCCGGAGTGATGTCCGATGATGGGCAGCAGCGACAAACCGCAAGACGAGTTGTTTTACGCGTTTAATCTCGACGATGTTGTGCCGCAGGATCATTTGCTTCGCGATATTGATCGACTTCTGGATTTCACTGAACTTCGCGAGCATCTCGCGCCTTACTACAGCCACACGGGACGACCGTCAGTCGATCCTGAACTGATGATTCGCATGCTGCTGATTGGTTATTGCTGCGGGATTCGTTCAGAACGACAGCTCTGCTACGAAGTGACAATGAACCTGGCCTACCGCTGGTTCTGCAAGCTCAGCATCACTGACAAGGTACCGGATCACTCCACCTTTTCGAAGAACCGGCACGGCCGGTTCCGCGAAGCGGAAGCGTTCCGCGTTGTGTTCGAGCAAGTTCTGAAGCGCTGCATGGACGAAGGTCTTATCGGTGGTGAGGGTTTTGCCGTGGATGCCAGCGTCGTGAAGGCCGACGCCAGCCGTCAGAAGCATCACGAAGACGATGATGACGACTGGGGCGATGGTAGCCGTGCGATCAACGAGTATCTGGATGCCTTGAAGGAAGACGGTTCCTCGATCCCGGTGGACAGGAATAAGGTCTCGCAGACCGATCCCCAGGCACAGTGGACCGCCGCTCCCGGCGGTCCTGCGTACTACGCCTACTCAACTAACTACCTGGTGGATACCCAGGCCGGCATCATTGTGGATGTGGAAGCGACGCCTGCACTTCGCACACCGGAGGTGTGGTCTACCAAGACCATGGTCGAACGAGTTAAAGACCGCTTGGGTCTGGAGACCAAAAAGCTCATCGGCGATACCGCTTACGGCACCGCTGAGTTCCTCAACTGGATGGTGAACGAGGCGAAGATCGAACCGCATGTGCCAGTGTGGGACCGCGGCGAAGGCAAAGACGATCGCTTCGGCCGTTCTGACTTTAGCTACAACGAAGAGACGGACCGTTACACGTGTCCGAACGGCAAGGAACTCCTCAGCTCACGACGCAACTACAAGAAGCCAAGGCCGACTCCGAAGAATGGCTTCATCAACTACCGGGCAAGCAAAATGGACTGCGGACCATGCCCGCTCAAAGAACAATGTTGTCCGAAGTCTGCAGCAAAGAAGCTGCTGCGCTCAATTTACGAAAAGGAACGAGACGTCGCCCGTGAAGTAGCAAAGACACCGGCGTATCAAAAGACACGACGGCAACGTAAACAAGTGGAAATGCTGTTTGCACACATGAAGCGCATCCTGAAAATGGATCGCTTGCGGTTGCGCGGCATCAGTGGTGCCAGAGACGAGTTCCTTCTAACCGCGACGGCGCAAAATCTCAGACGCATGGCCAAATACCTAGGGACAGGTCCGCCTGCAGCCCGTGCATCGCCCATGTTTTGAGTGAAAAGAGGCAAATGAACGCACTGAAACAGCGTTAGAAAACAAAAATCCGGCGACGCCGGATCAAGAAACTTAAGCCGCGAAAATCGCGACTACAATCACGGCTTCAATAACGAGTTTTTCAACAGAATAGGCCAATAGCGGTCGTTCAGTATATCTGCCATGGGTCCAGACCCGCACTCTCAATCGCTGGTGCAAGAACGTCTGCCAGAAAACTCCTTTCTTCAATTTCGAAGTCATGCCAAGGG
>JBATIW010000084.1:0-11002 GCA_049668005.1 Maribacter sp. | reverse complement strand
TTCTTGTCATCTGCCTTAACAATAACTTCCTTCCCTTTTCTTTCAACCGATTTAACCTTATGGGAAAGGTGGAATTTCACCTTTTGTTTTTTCATTGTTTTCATCAACTCCTTCGACAAACCTGCATCCATGGTAGGAATAATTCGGTCCATATACTCCACAACGGAGACCTCGGCCCCAAGACGTTTGTAAACCTGTCCCAATTCCAAACCAATAACCCCACCGCCAATAACAATCATATGCTTTGGAATCTCTTTAAGCTTCAAAGCCTCGGTAGAGGTTATGACCCGCTCCTTATCCAAAGTAATAAAAGGCAAAGTCGATGGTTTAGAGCCAGTTGCAATAATGGAATTCTTGGCGGCAATAGTTTCAACCTTTCCATCGTTTTTGGTGATATTCACATGGGCTGCATCCTTAAAACTACCAACGCCTTCGTAAACATCGATTTTGTTCTTATCCATCAAAAATTGAATCCCTTTTGTGGTCATATCAACAACACCTTGCTTCCGGGATATCATTTTTTCAAGATTGACTTTCACTTCACCTGGAATTTCAATGCCGTGTTCCTCAAAATGTTTCACGGCATCTTCATAGTGATGCGAAGAATCCAACAATGCTTTGGATGGAATACAGCCTACATTTAGGCAAGTACCTCCCAAAGTACTATATTTTTCAATGATCGCTGTTTTCATTCCAAGTTGGGCACAACGAATAGCCGCAACATATCCGCCTGGTCCAGAGCCTATTATGGCCACATCATATTGAGTCATAGTATGATTTTTATTCAAAGAGATTAATTTGGGTTTAAATTACCCAAATTTTAAGAGACAAAAGTACAAATGTTTTGTCGTTGCACAATGAACTAGAATATGAAGTATACATGGAATTCAATGCGTTCCTGAGAAGGGAATTATACTAATATAATGTGATTTTGGTTTTGACCGCTCCTAGGGATTCCAAGTATTCCTTAACTTCCAATGCTTCATCACCACCTTTAATGGCATGATGCAATAGTGTGAACCCATGCGGTCCCTTGGAATAAAGCGCTTTGGGAAAAGTGGCAAGCATTGGCTTAACAATACTTTATACCATCGGATTTTACAGATTTATGGCAGTTGTATGCTTTACTTCACTAATTACAAAAGAACTTTGGGTGCTTCCAATGTGATTTAGAGCTGTAAGTTTAGTCACCATAAAGTCTCTATATGCATCCATATTACTCACATATACTTTTAAAATATAGTCATAATCACCACTGGTATGATAACACTCCGCAACTTCCTGTAACTGCTGAACCTCCCTTTCAAACTGTAGTACATTATCCTTGGTGTGTTGTACCAATTTTACATGGCAAAGCACCATAAAGGCCTTATCCACCTTTTTCTTATCAACAAGTGCAACGTATTTGGTAATGGTTTCTGATTTTTCCAATCGCTTAATACGCTCGTATACAGCTGTAACAGAAAGGTTTAAATGATTTGCATATTCTTTCGTTGTTCTCTTGCAATCCTCTTGCAAAAGTGATAGTAATTTAATATCAACTTCATCAAATTTCATACTGTTTATTTTTCTTTATTGATGCTTCGTATCTTTGAATAATAAATTATACATCTACATTATATAAAATATATAGTTTTATTATCTATAATATGCACAATATATTGATTATAAAACAACTTAATCGTATTTTTAGTGTATAAAAACAAAAAATTATGGCTAATAAAGCATCTGACAATCTACAGGATCTTCAATATTTTGGTGAATACGGCGGAGTGAATCCTTCTATTTCAGACTCCTCAACATATACCTTTTTATCAGCGAAAACTATGTTCGACACCTTTGAAGGTAATACAGAAGGGTGCTATTTATATACCAGACACTCTTCCCCATCAAACCTATATTTAGGCGAAGCCTTAGCCGCTTTGGAAGGCACCGAAAGTGCCAATGTTACGGCAAGTGGAATGGGTGCGATCACTGCGGTCATTCTGCAATTATGTGATGCTGGAGACCATATCGTGAGCAGTAGAACCATTTATGGTGGGACTTATGCTTTCATGAAGAATTTTTTAAAGAAATTCAATATCAAAACCTCTTTCGTGGATATCACGAATATTGAAGCCGTTGAAAAATCGATCACCCCAAAGACCAAAATGATCTATTGCGAATCTGTCAGTAATCCACTTTTGGAGATTGCCGATATTAAAGCCTTATCTGCCCTAGCAAAAAAATATGGAATTCCGTTGGTTGTAGACAATACGTTTTCACCCCTATCAATTTCACCTGCAAAACTTGGGGCGGAAATCGTAATACATAGTTTAACAAAATTCATTAATGGAACAAGCGATTGTGTGGCGGGTGCTGTTTGTGGCACCACGGATTTTTGTCTTGCTTTAAAGGATGTACATGATGGGGCTGGAATGCTTTTGGGAAGTACCTTGGACAGCCTTAGGGCCGCATCTATTCTTAAAAATATGCGCACGCTTCACATACGCATGAAGAAACATAGCGAAAATGCACAATATCTCGCTCAGAATTTTGAAAAGGACGGACTCAAAGTTGTTTATCCAGGTCTAAAGTCCCATAATGGGCATGAAAAAATAAAAGAGCTCATGAACCATGAATACGGATTTGGCGGCATTATGACTGTAAATGTTGGGTCTTTGGATAAGGCCAATGCTTTGATGGAACTCATACAAAAGAAAAAATTAGGCTATTTGGCGGTAAGCCTTGGTTTTTACAAAACGCTGTTCAGTGCACCAGGAACTTCAACATCTTCAGAAATTCCGCTTGAAGAACAAAAAGAAATGGGCTTATCAGATGGTTTAATACGTTTTTCCATTGGTTTGGATAACGATATTCACCGAACCTATGAGATCATGCGCGAATGTATGGTCAAGCTCAATATTCTTAGCGGTAAAGAGTCCATGGTTTAACTGCTAACATAATCATAGTTTGGAGAAGAGTTTGTAAAATCGTATTATTACGAACAAACCAACTATTAACCAATGCCAAAGAATAAACCCAAAAAATTTAGACAAGACGAACATATAGTTGATAACATAGAGTTAAATATATGGGAGGCCTTGATTCCCGTATTTGCGCTGGTTGGTATGCTCGCGTATAACGTATATGTTTTTGGTGATGAGGCTATAGGAGGATCAAATCAGTTTATTTTATTGATGGGAGGTGCTGTTGCAGCAATTGTTGGGGTTTTTAACAAAGTCTCCTACAAACAAATGCTCGCTGAGGTTGCAGAGAATGTGAAATCGACCACAGGCGCTTTACTTATTCTATTAATGGTCGGTGCATTAGCCGGCACTTGGCTGATAAGTGGTATTATACCAGCTATGATTTATTATGGGTTGCAAATATTGAATCCCACCATATTCTTGGCAGCTTGTGTAGTTATTTCTGCCATAATTTCAATCGCTACAGGAAGTAGCTGGACAACCTCTGCGACCGTAGGTATAGCCCTTGTAGGTATTGGTGAAGCTTTAGGGATTTCATTGGGAATGACTGCGGGTGCAGTTCTTTCAGGAGCCTACTTTGGTGATAAAATGTCCCCACTTAGTGATACTACCAACTTAGCTCCAGCCATGGCAGGAGGTGAACTTTTTGATCATATTAAATATATGACGATTACCACCGTACCTACAATACTTATAACATTAGCGGTGTTCATTATAATGGGATTCACCATTGACACTACTGGTTCTGCGGATACCGAATCAATATTGAATTCAATTGACGCAACATTGAACATAAATGGGTGGTTATTTATTGTACCTGTGGTTGTTATAGTATTGATTGTGAAAAAAACCCCGCCTTTGGCGGCACTACTTATAGGAACGCTACTAGGTGCAGTATTCGCTCTCATTTTTCAACCGGATATTGTTGCTAGTATAACCGGTGCCAAAGAACTGACTTTTGAATCTGGTTATAAAGGCATTTTAAGAGCCATAACCGTTAAAACAAGTATCGCAACAGATAGTGCGGCTCTTAACGATTTATTTTCTGCCAAAGGAATGGCAGGAATGCTAGGTACCATTTGGCTTATTGTTTGCGCTATGGTTTTCGGAGGTGTTATGGATGGTATTGGAGCCCTATCAAGAATAACAAAATCGCTCCTGAGTATGGCAAAGTCCACTTTTGGACTTTTTGCCAGTACAGTAGGTAGCTGTTTGGCATTAAATGTAACTGCTTCTGACCAATATTTAGCCATTGTGGTACCTGGGAAAATGTTTGCCCAAGCTTATGCAGATAAAGGTCTCGCACCGGAAAACCTTAGCCGTACGCTTGAGGATTCTGGTACCGTCACATCGGTATTAATTCCATGGAACACCTGCGGCGCATACCATAGTGGCGTTTTAGGCGTAAGCGTGGCGGATTATTTCTTTTTTGCCGTTTTCAATTGGTTGAGTCCGTTTATGACCTTGCTTTTTGCGGCACTGAATATAAAGATCAAACAGTTGCGGAGCACTGAATGAGTTTATACGACCTGTTGTCGGCTCAATTGATTCGTGATACAGTAACAAAATGATTTTAAAGTCCATACCGTATTCGGATGGACTTTTTTATTTGATATTCTTTATATATCAGGTTTAAATTTTTTAATTTCACAGTTCATTTAAAATAGAATATTATGGCTACGATTACACTAAAAGGAAACGAAATACATACATTGGGCAATCTACCTGCTATTGGAGGTTCTGCTCCGGATTTTAAACTAACCATGACCGATTTGTCTTCATCTTCTTTGTCTGAATATGAAGGACGGAAATTGGTACTTAATATCTTTCCCAGTATTGATACTGGGACTTGTGCAGCATCTGTAAGACAATTCAATGAGGAGGCCGCAGAATTGGAAAATACCGTTGTTCTATGTATTTCCAAAGATTTACCGTTCGCACAGACCCGTTTTTGTGGTGCTGAGGGCATTGAAAATGTGGTTATGCTATCTGATTATAAAGATGGTGGTTTTGGGAAGGCGTATCAAGTTGAATTCACTGATGGACCGCTGCAAGGTCTGCACTCAAGAGCTGTGGTCGTAGTGAATGAAAAAGGGAATGTGGTCTATACGGAACAGGTTGCTGAAACTGTTGAAGAACCAAATTACAAAGCAGCCTTAGAAGCATTAATGGATGCCTAAGGAATCTTTTATACAAAATAGAATCCGTGGTGTAGGTTTTGCCCTTAAAGGTGCACTACTATTGATAAAGACCGAAGCAAGTATAAAAACCCAGGTTTTTATTGCCTTGGTGGTTACAGCCGGCGGATTCTATTTTGATATAACAACAACAGAATGGATACTTCAAATACTTGCGATTGCCCTAGTTCTTGGCGTAGAAGGTTTAAATACCGCTATAGAAAAACTTTCTGATTTCGTACATCCCGAGTTCGATGATAAGATTGGATTCATTAAGGATATATCTGCAGGAGCCGTCATGCTGGTTTCTGTCGCAGCTAGTATTGTTGGACTAATCATATATCTACCCAAGATTTTTTAAAGCATTCTTGACTTTGGCTTAGATAGTAAATTTGTATTTTTGCCCCTAGAATTAATCTATTAATGGCAAAAAGAGGGAGAAAGTCAAAGCCTAAGACCCCGAAAAAGGGCTTATCTTTAAAGTTATCCAAACAAAATAAAATAATATTGGGAAGCCTTTTAATGCTTTTCAGTGTCGCCCTGTTCTTCTCATTCGTCTCCTTTTATTTTACTTGGCAAGATGATCAAAGTCTATTGTCTGAATTTGCCAACCGCAATGAGCAGGCCAAAAACCTATTAAACAAGTTTGGGGCAAGCATAAGCCATTTATTCGTTTACAAAGGCTTTGGGTTATCCGCTTTGATTCTCCCATTTTTATTGTTCTATACGGGCCTATATATGTTCCTGAGCCTAACTAAAAAAGGCTTGCTGAAGAAATGGATTTGGGGATTGATATTTATTATTTGGATATCGATAACGCTTGGTTTCTTTGCTGTTGAAAAACCATTATTAGGTGGGCTTGTAGGTTATGAAATGAATGATTTTCTGCAAGACTACGCGGGTAAAATTGGAGTTTTGCTGCTCTTGTTGTTTGGCCTTGTTTTTATACTGGTACGTTTATTTCAGTTTACACCCGATGCTATCT
Organism: Maribacter sp.; assembly: GCA_049668005.1. Classification (GTDB taxonomy): domain Bacteria; phylum Bacteroidota; class Bacteroidia; order Flavobacteriales; family Flavobacteriaceae; genus Maribacter_A. The sequence goes on along the minus strand of JBATIW010000084.1, from coordinate 4,871 downwards.
TCGATTATTTTAAATCAAAAAAAGAGTCGATCGCCTCTGAATTCAAAAACAAGCCAACGGAAGTCGGTTCCATAATCGAATTTGATAAAGAAGATAATTCTCCTATAATTGTTGATACCTATACCCATAAGGAAGATATTCCGCCGCTTGAAAGTGAAAAGAAAGATGATGGTTTTGAAATAAACATTCCAAAGGAAGAAGTCGTCGAAGAGGAAGTTTTAGCTATGGAGGTTGAAAAAATAGTTGAGGAAAAAGAGGAGAAAGACAATATTGCTGATAAATTGGTTGATGATTTCGGCGAATTTGATCCAACCCTGGAATTGGGCAATTACAAATTCCCGACAATTGATTTATTAGAACAACATGGCACATCTGGGGGAATTACCATCAACCAGGAAGAACTTGAGGAAAACAAGAATAAAATTGTTGAGACACTAAAGAACTATAAAATCGGGATTGCACAGATCAAGGCAACAATTGGCCCAACGGTTACGCTTTATGAAATAGTACCGGATGCTGGTGTTCGCATCTCCAAAATCAAGAACTTGGAAGATGATATAACCCTTTCTCTGGCCGCTTTGGGCATTCGAATAATAGCTCCTATTCCTGGGAAAGGCACTATTGGTATCGAGGTTCCTAATAAGAATCCAACGGTTGTTTCCATGCGTTCCGTGATTGCTTCAACTAAGTTTCAAAAAGCAGAAATGCAATTGCCGATAGCATTTGGTAAAACCATAAGCAATGAAACCTTTGTAGTGGATTTGGCAAAAATGCCCCACTTGCTCATGGCCGGTGCAACCGGGCAAGGTAAATCGGTCGGATTGAATGCCGTCATCACTTCCCTACTTTATAAAAAGCACCCTGCAGAAGTAAAATTTATCCTTGTAGACCCTAAAAAAGTTGAGCTAACGCTATATAATAAGATCGAAAGACATTTTTTGGCCAAGCTTCCTGATTCTGATGAAGCAATCATTACCGATAACACAAAAGTCATTAATACACTGAATTCACTTTGTATAGAAATGGACAACCGGTACGAGTTATTGAAATTGGCCATGGTTCGTAACATCAAGGAATACAATACCAAGTTCAAGTCGCGTAAATTGAATCCGCATGACGGACATAAGTTTCTACCTTATATTGTTTTGGTCATCGATGAGTTTGCCGATTTGATCATGACCGCGGGAAAAGAGGTGGAAACCCCTATTGCTCGATTAGCGCAATTGGCACGGGCTATTGGTATTCATTTGATCATTGCAACCCAGCGCCCTTCTGTAAATGTTATTACAGGTATTATAAAAGCCAATTTCCCAGCGCGTATTGCCTTTAGGGTAACTTCAAAAATAGATTCGAGAACTATTTTAGATTCCCAAGGTGCTGATCAATTGATAGGTCGTGGTGATATGCTTTTCACACAAGGTAATGAAGTAACCAGATTGCAGTGCGCTTTTGTTGATACGCCGGAGGTGGAAAAAATAACAGAATATATTGGTTCACAAAGAGCTTATCCACAGGCACATGAATTACCAGAATACGTTGGTGAGGATTCTGGCACAAGTATTGATTATGAAATTAGTGAAAGGGATATTATGTTTAGGGATGCCGCCGAGGTAATTGTAATTGCGCAACAAGGTTCGGCCTCTTTATTACAAAGAAAACTTAAATTAGGTTACAACCGGGCCGGTCGTATTATTGACCAATTAGAGGCCGCGGGTATTGTAGGTCCTTTCGAAGGCAGTAAGGCCAGACAGGTTTTAGTGTCTGATATGATGGCATTAGATCAATTATTGAATAACGAGTCAAATAAAACATAATGAGAAAGATATTTTTTATCGCCCTAGCATTTTTATCGATGAACTTGGTAAACGCACAGAATTCCGAAAAAGCGAAATCCTTATTGGATGATGTTTATAACAAGGTTCAAGGCTATGACAATATTTTTGTTGATTTTAAATATGTGCTCAACAACCAAGAGGCGGGTATAAACGATGAAACAAGAGGCGATGTTACCATGCAGGGCGATAAATATGTTGCCAACTTTTTTGGGGCACAACAAATCTATGATGGCAGTAAAGTGTATACTATAGTTCCTGAAAACGAGGAGGTTACCATTGAGGATAAGTCTGAAGATGACGATACGATAACTCCATCAAAAATGTTGACCTTCTATAAACAAGGCCATACCTACAAGTGGGATATTCTTCAAAATATACAAGGTAGAAAAATACAGTTTATAAAATTAATCCCAATTGATACAAATACTGAAATAAGTTCCATTCTTTTGGGAATAGATGCAGAGACCAAGCACATTTATAAGGTCATTGAGACTGGTAAGAATGAGACAATGACCACTATTACTGTTAATTCTTTTAAAACAAACCAAACTTTATCAAAAACCTTATTTACATTTGATGAGGACAAGTACAAGGACGAGGGGTACTACATCATAAGAAACTAGTGTTAATTTAAACAAGAATGACGGATAATGCAATCATGGATTTTAGGTTGATTCAAGGCAAAAAATCATTGCATAGCCACTATTACGGAATTATTTTTTTAACACCGGATCGGCACAAAAGATGACTTGGATTATTTGTAGGTTATTACTTAAATTAACACTGCTACATTGAGAATATTAGACCGGTATATTTTATCGAGATTCCTATTTAACTTTTTTAGCTCGTTTGTAATATTGATGTTCATCTTCATATTTCAAACGATTTGGCTTTTTATTGATGATTTGGCTGGGAAAGGCCTGGACATTGTCATCATTGGCAAATTTCTTTTTTACTTGATGCCCAATCTAACAGAGAAAGTGTTGCCCTTAACGGTTTTGCTTTCTTCAATTCTGACCTTTGGGACACTGGCGGAAAACTATGAGTTCGCCGCTATGAAAGCCTCTGGCATTTCATTACAAAGAGCTATGTTGAGCCTTATTTTTTTCATTGTCATTTTGGGAGGTGTTACTTTTTATTTCGCCAATAGCGTAATACCGGCATCAGAACAGAAAATTTATAACCTACGTCGCAATATCGCAAAAGTAAAACCTGCTGTGGCTATAGTTGAAGGGGTTTTTAGCGATTTTGAAGGTGCTGATATGAATATCAAGGTTGATAAAAAATATGGTGAAAATGACCGTTTTTTGGAAAATGTGACCATTCATTTAAAAACAAATACCAAAGTTAATTCCACTGTAATCAAAGCAAAGACCGGAGAACTTAAAAGCAGTGAATCCTCTGATATTTTGCAATTGGTATTATACGATGGTCACTACTATCGTGATTTGGAAAAGAGCAACACTAAAGCCAAAAATAAATATCCGTTTGCCAATGCCAATTTTGAAACCTATACCATGAACATTGATCTTTCTGAATTCAACAATGTCGATATGGATGAGGAAAGGGATATCAGTACGGAAAAAATGAAAAATGTCTACAGACTTACAAAAGACATTGACTCATTAAAAAAAGACAACATAAGAATTGTTGAAGCTTTTTCAAAAAACATACAAGGCAGAATGGGAGCTTTTGTCCCCTTGCCAAAAGAAGATTCAACATTTACGGATAAAAAAATGGCAGCGAATGCCAAACTTTTAAAGAAAGAAATCATTCCGAAGGATACCACAATTGCCGATGTTAATTCGGTCGCTGATATCATAAATCTTTATCAGGATTGGCAAAAAATACAAATTGCCAATTCTGCGAAAAATGCCGCTTCGAATGTTTTAACTTCTATTCAGGGTAAAAAAAATGAATTGGAAAAACGATATGAAATCTATAATAGGCATATCCTGGCCTTGCATAAAAAATATGCCTTAGCCCTATCATGCGTTATTCTCTTCTTTGTTGGCGCACCATTAGGGGCTATTATTCGTAAAGGCGGAATAGGATTGCCGATGGTCATTGCAATTATCTTATTCCTAACCTATTATTTTATTGGGGTATTTGCAGAGAACTACGCCAGGAAAAATGAAATTCACCCAATCTTCGGGGCATGGTTATCTACAATGATAATGTTACCTTTGAGCATTGTCTTAACAAAAAGGGCAACAGCTGACAGAGGATTGATGAGTTTTGATGGAGTCGTGGAATTCTTTAATAAAATTATAAAGAAGAAAAATAAGGAAAAAGCAACAGCATGATAGCAAGCATGGAAAAAAGTATACAATTAAATACTATTGAGGAAGCGATTGAGGATATCCGTAAAGGCAAGGTAATCATTGTTGTTGATGATGAAAATCGCGAAAATGAAGGCGATTTTATTGCTGCCGCGGAAATGGTGACCCCTGAAATGATAAATTTCATGGCCCAGTATGGTCGCGGATTAATTTGCGCTCCTTTGACTGAAGACCGCTGCAAGGAATTGAATCTTGAAATGATGGTGCAAAACAATACCGTGCTGCATCAAACCCAATTTACTGTTTCTGTTGATTTGATTGGGAATGGTTGTACTACAGGGATTTCAGTACATGACCGCTCAAAAACAATATTATCTTTGGTTGATGATACAACAAAACCACATGATTTAGGGCGGCCAGGGCATATTTTCCCACTACGGGCCAGGAATGGTGGAGTGCTAAGACGAACAGGCCATACTGAAGCGGCAATAGACCTTGCCAGACTTGCAGGTTTTAAACCCGCTGGGATTTTGGTTGAAATTTTGAATGAAGATGGAACAATGGCCAGATTGCCCCAATTGGTTGATGTGGCAAAGAAATTCGATTTAAAGGTTATTTCTATTGAGGATTTGGTAGCCTATCGAATGGAGCACGATAGCCTAATCGAAAAGAAGGAAGATTTTGAAATCACGACGCGTTTTGGAAAGTTTAGATTGCACGCTTACCAACAAACAACAAACGATCAGGTACATAT
>JBATIW010000083.1:0-6661 GCA_049668005.1 Maribacter sp. | reverse complement strand
TGTTGATACCCGTATTGTCAGGATTTTCAACACCTATGGCTCACGTATGCGCTTAAATGATGGTCGGGTTGTTCCTGCATTCATGGGACAGGCTTTGAGAGGTGAGGATCTCACCGTTTTTGGCGATGGCTCCCAAACGCGCTCTTTTTGCTATATAGATGACCAAGTCGAGGGGATATATCGCTTACTGATGAGTGATTACACCGACCCAATTAATATCGGAAACCCGCATGAAACCACTATTTTGGAATTTGCCGAGGAAATAATAAAACTAACCGGCACCAATCAAAAAATAATATACAAACCGTTACCTCAAGATGACCCTATGCAACGTCAACCTGATATTACGCGAGCCAAGAAAATTTTGGGATGGGAGCCTAAGGTTGGCCGGGGAGAGGGTTTAAAAAAGGTCTTCGAATATTTTAAGGCACTCACACCTGAGGAACTGCAAGATAAAGAGCACAGGGATTTTTCCGGTATTGCATAGATTATTAGCTTTCAAGACGTATTTTTGCGCAAACTTTGAATTATGAATATCCTTATTCTTGGATCGGGAGGCCGTGAACATGCCCTGGCATGGAAACTCAATCAAAGCCCTAAACTTAGTAAACTTTTTATTGCTCCGGGAAACGCCGGAACAGCTGATTTAGGCAAGAATATACCAATTGGTGTAAATGATTTTGAGAGCATAAAAAAAGCTGTATTATCTGAAAATATTGATATGTTGATTGTAGGTCCTGAAGATCCTTTGGTGAATGGGATTCATGACTTTTTTCTTACTGATTCTGAGCTTAAGGATATCCCGGTTATTGGGCCTCAGAAAGCAGCAGCTGCTTTGGAGGGCAGCAAGGAATTTGCCAAGGAATTCCTCTTCAGACACCATATCCCAACCGCAGCTTATCAGAGTTTTACCTCTGATAATTTGAAAGAAGGGTATGTGTTTCTAGAAACATTGAAGCCGCCTTATGTGCTAAAGGCAGATGGATTGGCCGCTGGTAAAGGGGTTGTGATTTTAAATACTATAGAAGAGGCTAAAGAGGAATTGAAATCGATGTTGATCGATGCCAAGTTTGGTGATGCGAGCGCAAAAGTTGTAATAGAAGAGTTCCTGGCAGGAATTGAGTTAAGTGTTTTTGTTTTGACCGATGGTCTAGGATATAAAGTGTTGCCTACAGCCAAGGATTATAAAAGAATCGGGGAAGGTGATACCGGATTGAATACCGGTGGAATGGGAGCTATTTCCCCAGTACCCTTTGCCGATGATGAGTTCATGAATAAAGTACATGATCGCATTGTTAAACCGACCGTAAGTGGTCTTAAAAAGGATAATTTGCCGTATAAGGGCTTTATCTTTATAGGATTGATAAAGGTCGGTGACGATCCCTTTGTTATCGAATACAATGTTAGAATGTGTGATCCAGAGACCGAAGTGGTAATACCAAGAATTAAAAACGATTTGGTTGAAGTTTTTCAAGCTGTGGCCGACCAGACATTGGATGCTATCGACTTGGAACTTGATGAACGAACGGCGACAACAGTTATGTTGGTATCAGGAGGGTATCCTGAAACATATGAAAAAGGAAAAATCATTACAGGATCTGAAAATGTTGGGGATTCAATCGTATTTCATGCCGGAACGGATAACGTAGACGATAATGTAGTAACGAATGGCGGTAGGGTAATGGCAATAACTTCGTATGGAACAGACTTTAAGGAAGCGCTACAAAAATCCTATCAAAACATCAAAAAGATACATTTTGATAAGATGGACTTTCGAAAGGATATAGGGTTTGATCTATAAATAGGAATGCGAAGTAATTGACTTGTCTTCCTCATTATTATCATTAGACTTCTTTAGCTGAAGCATCCAATAAACAAATGCAACTGAACATAGAGCGAAGAAAATCCAATTTACCGTATTGGCTGCCCACCAATTTTCCATAAACCTAAAAAAATCAAAAGGCCAGAAAAGTCCGTTTACAAATAAATCCTGTATGCCTTCAAAGAATGCTCTCATCTTATAGTATATTTACGAAGCAAAAATAGGAAAACCACAGAAACTATCTCAATTTTATGATTGGAAATTGGATAGTGAATTTTTCAAGAGTTTTTGGCAAAGTCAAATAAAAGAGTAAGACTATTTGATTAAGGGCTATAGCGAAACTTTGCAAAAGGATGCAATTAAAAACAATTATTGAATTTTAGAAAGTTTCTACTCCATGATTTCAGGCATTTTTGGCAAAACAAAACCAATAAATTACATACTTGTACTTACTTTCTTATTTCTGTTTTATTGGTTTGTACATTTTGTTCTTTATGAAAAGGTTTATGGGTATGAACAATTAGTATGGCAAGTTGTTGTACTAGCGGTATTACTTTTTACTTTTTTTATAGTCGATTTCGTTGTAATAAGGAATAAATTGACGGGCGCCAATTCATATACCATTCTATTTTTCGCACTTTTAATGGTCATTTTTCCAGAAACCTTAATGGACGATAAAGCTGTTCTTAGTAATTTTTTCATTTTGTTGGCAACAAGAAGGCTTATTAGCATGAGATCCTTAAAGAATTTGAAAATCAAGATTTTTGACGCATCGCTTTGGATTATGTTTGGAAGCCTTTTCTATGATTGGGCGCTGTTGTTTCTTTTGGGGGTATTTATTGCTATTTACATCTATGAACCAAAGAATTTTAAAAATTGGATAGTACCGTTTGCGGCAGGGTTTGTGGTATTTATGATCTTTTATAGTTTTTTGATTTTGAGTAATAACCAAGATTTTCTTTATAGGCACTATCAATTTTCAATAAAATTTGACGCCGATTATTATTTGAATTGGACCAATAGTTTCAAACTTATCATATATACGATTCTATTTTTTGTGCTATCAATATTTGTGTTTTTAAAATTTGGAAAGGCTGGTGTTGGTAAAATTGTGACCACACGCCTTATTGTATTTTCTTTTGTAATTGGCCTGCTTTTGAATGTTTTGATTTCGTCAGGTAATTTATACCCTATCCAACTTACTTTTTTCCCCGCAGCGGTATTAATGACGAATTATGTTGAGTCGATCAAGCGCGAAAACATAAAGGAAATTGTATTAATGTTTTCTATATTTATCCCTTTTATCGTATTCTTATCTATCATGATTGTAAAGTAAATAAAGGTATCTTTACATAAAAACAGGATCAAATGTTCAGTTCTCTTGCCAATCGTATTTTTGAGGAAAGTATTTCTAAATATCACCAAATTGATAAGGTAGACCAGCCTTTTGAAAATCCATATTCCAAGGTTGATATCTCACATTTACTGTATCGTAAGAATTGGATTGATACCGTTCAATGGCATTATGAAGATATAATTCGAGATCCGGATATTAATCCGATTGAGGCGTTGAAATTAAAACGACAAATAGACAGTAGCAACCAGGATAGGACTGATTTGGTGGAATATATTGACGGTTATTTCCTTAAAAAATACCAATCGGTTCAAAAAAAGGATAGTGCTACCATAAATACTGAAAGTCCGGCCTGGGCTATAGACAGATTATCTATTTTGGCTCTAAAAATTTATCATATGCGGGAAGAGGCTAATCGTACGGATGCTTCCCAGGACCATATTGATAAATGCAGCCAAAAATTGGAAGTACTTCTCGAGCAGCGCGAAGATTTGTCTACTGCCATAGACCAATTACTAGGGGATATTGAGACTGGCAATAAGTATATGAAGGTCTATAAACAAATGAAAATGTATAACGACGACGAACTGAACCCCGTTCTTCGTAGCCAAAAGTAAGATATTGATTTTAGGATGGGTAAAACTAAACACCTTTTGGTAATTCGTTTGTCGGCCATGGGTGATGTAGCTATGACCGTACCAGTTTTAAAATCGCTATTGGATTCATATCCGAATCTTAAAATCACAATACTCACTAAGGAGTTTTTAAAACCTATTTTCGAGGGATTGGAAAGGGTCACTGTCCATGTTGCGGAGGTATCTGATACACATAAAGGAATTGTTGGACTTTGGAAATTGTACAAAGAGCTTCAAACTTTGCAGTTAGACGCCGTTGCAGATTTACACAATGTACTTAGAAGTAATGTCCTAAAACAATTTTTTCGCTTAGGCGGAACCCCTTTTGCGCAAATTGACAAAGGAAGAAAAGAAAAAAAGGCTTTGACCGCCGAAAAGAACAAGGTATTTGCACCATTGAAATCAACGCACCAACGTTATGTTGAGGTTTTTAATCAATTGGGGTATCCATTTTCCTTACCTGATGCCAGTTTCTTGGATAAGAAAACTTTGTCAGATAAGATTTTGGGAATTGTCGGGAAAGATACCCGGAAATGGCTGGGAATATCAGCATTCGCTGCATTCTCAGGAAAAATGTACCCCTTGCATTTAATGCGGCAAGTGGTTCAAAAATTAAATAATACCCATAAGTATAAAATATTTCTTTTCGGAGGCGGTGCAAAGGAAAAAGAATATCTTGAACTATGGGAAAATGAATTTCAAGAATGCATCAATATGGTTGGCAAGTGCTCTTTCGATGAAGAATTGGCCTTGATTTCAAACTTGGACCTAATGCTATCCATGGACAGTGGCAATGCACATTTGGCCGCCATGTACAGGGTTCCTGTTATTACACTTTGGGGAGTAACACATCCGTATACGGGGTTTTACCCCTATGGACAAGATCTTGATAATGCCCTATTATCCAATAGAAGTATCTTTCCCTTAATACCCACATCCATTTATGGGAATAAAGTGCCCAAAGGCTATGAAAAGGTTATGGAAACCATAGATCCAACTACAATCTTCAACAAAGTGGACCAGCTATTGAATAAACAGCAAGATTCCAATTAGAACGTTGATTGTTTTACCTCAATAGATTTAAAGTAATGCTTGAGTTGGGCCATAAAACGATATTTACGACCGCTCGGGGAGTTTTCCACCATAAGTGTACGGACACCGATATATGAACTCATTAAGAAAAGGGCAACACTTTCAGCATCAACATGTCTATCTATATGACCATTGAATTTTCCTTTTTGAATGGTTGAAACCAAATTGACTTCCCATATTTTGAGAATATCATTCAAATGCTTCATAACATTTTCATTTCTACCATTAAACTCATTAACGAAGTTGTTCAGAACAAATCCAAAGTCCAGCTCATTATGTACCGCTGTTTCCAATGCATTCTCAAAACAGTTGGTAATTAGCTCCAAAGCATTGTCATGACCTTCAATAGGCTCAATAAGCAAACTGTAAACTTTACGCACCAATAAGTTTTCGATAATTTGAGTAAAGAAATCTTCCTTAGAATCAAAATGATAATAGAAAGCACCTTTAGAAAGTGAAAGTTCTTTTAAAATGTCATCTACACTGGTATTGTAATATCCTTTTTTGTAAAACAATTCCAAGCCTGTAACTTGCATACGTTGCATGGTAGCCATGCGTTTTAGATTCTTGTCCATAAGATTTGGGTTTTGGGTTAAAACAGACTGTTAGGTCTTATACAAAGAACCCCCGACCCTATGTTTCGGTGAATAATTAAAGATGTAATTCAACAAAAACTCGTTTAAATGACAAAATCTCGATGTACAACATAGTTTTACAAAAACCTTACCGACCGGCCGGTCGGTTTAAGTGTTTTATTTATCGGGTAATTGAACACCCTGTCGCGTGGAATATGGAGAAAGCTAGACGTTTTAAGCGCATAAATTACGTTACCGAGCCTTGGCAACTACTTCCGGCTCCTGCGGTGCAACCATAGCAGTGTTGCGAAATAATTATATTTCTATCATTTAAAATATCCTCATTATAGTCTTTGATATGTTTGATTTTACTGGCTACTTTCAAATCGAGCATTTGATTAAAATCACAATCATAAAGCCATCCATCCCAACTGATTGAAATGGTATTGGTACACATTACATTTTCAACCGCCGAAGGATTATAGGCCTCGACCAATGCATACATATAGTCTTCATAATTTTCTGAAGCAATCAAATAATCCAAAAATCGTGCAATAGGAAGATTTGTTATAGCAAACAGATTGTGAAACTTTATATCAAAATCTTCTTTCAATGCCTTTTTGAAATCTTTTTCCATGGCAACTTGATCTCCGGGTAAAAACGCTCCTGATGGGTTGTATACTAAATCCAAACGTAAGTCGCCATCGGGTAAACCGTAACCAACGGCATTTAATTCCTGGAGTGCTTTAATCGATTTGTCGAAAACCCCATCGCCACGTTGTTTATCTGTTTTACCTCTAGTATAATGTGGCATTGAAGAAATAACATGAACATTATGTTTTTTAAAGAATTCGGGCAAATCGTGATATTTCTTGTTGGCCCTGATAATCGTCAAATTAGAACGCACGATAAAATCCTGTATACCAGCTTTGGCCGCTTCTTCGACAAACCAACGAAAATCAGGATTCCTTTCGGGAGCTCCGCCGGTCAGATCTAGGGTATGCGCCCCGGTATTATTAATAACTTCCAACCAGAGCAGCATTGTTTCACGCGTCATTATCTCCTTTCGGTCTGGACCTGCATCAACATGGCAGTGTTCACAGACTTGGTTACACATATACCCTACATTGATTTGCAGAATTTCCAATTTTCTTGGACGCAATGGGAAATGGCCGGTATTGGC
>JBATIW010000082.1:0-2459 GCA_049668005.1 Maribacter sp. | reverse complement strand
TTTTACCTGATTATTGAAATAATAAGGCGCTGAAACGATACAGCAATACCGTTACTTAGTTTTAAAATAAGACGTGCCCTATTTTAGTACCAATTCGTAATTGAAAATTTCCCGTCTATAGAAAACGATTTTTAGGATGTAGAGGCTTGCTCTAAATGAAAGTTAAAACTAGAACGTTTTGGGTATTTTACGCTGCTTCGATTAAAGCTTCGTTCTTTGCATGCGCTAGGTTCGATTCCCACTTTTTGAATACTCTTTTCAGTACTCAGGAGGTTAAGATAGGTTTTCATTTTCATTGGGGGTTTTGAAGGTTAAAACTATTTGATTTAGGTTTAATACTGGAATAAATATAGAAAAATATTACACGCACCTACAACATTCCTACATTTATTCGTTAAAATGCATTAGTAAAATACAGGGATACAAAAGTTTTTTCCATGAATTGTCATAAACAAAAAGGAGGGGCTTTTATCTATTAAGATGGCCCCTCCCTTTAAACCCGGTAATCAAACAACTCATTGGAAACCTTTCCCAATTTCTTATTAAGGACTTGTATTTATCTTTGAAACTCGCCCTTTATACATAGTATTTTATGTAGGTTTTTTTTAGCATGATTAAAACAAATCATGATTTCTTATCATTAATCATTATATATGTTTGAGGCCGTGGCATTTGTTGTATTGACCTGCATAATCCATTTTTCATCGCGGTATTTCCCATTAAGGTTTGAGACGAATGCCGATTCCGCGTCTTGTTTGTAATTGAAATCAGCTAAATAAACATAATAGAGCCCATTTTCCTTGTTATAAAACTTTTTAGCATCCAATCCTTGTTCCTTGAGTGAATTCATAAAAGCATTCAAATATTTTTTGTTCTTATAAACATTGGCAATAACATAATAACAAGATTTTACACCTATAATATCTGAAGGATTCAAAACCTTGATTGGAAGCTTAACATATTTTTTATGCTCGTTTCGATCCATTTTTTTAGGGACTTCCGGTTTTTCGTTACTTGCGACCATAACTTTGTGCTGCGATGTGTCATAATTTTTTTGGCTTGATTCAATGGTTTGTTTTAAATCCTTCCGCAATATTCTTACAATGGTTTCAAATCGCTTTTCAAAATCCTTGGCCCTAGCACCCTCAATCGAGTCTTGCCTAAAAATCAATTCATCTAAAATCAGTCGATTCTCAAAAGCAAGCGCATTTGAATCTCCCTCTTTGGTATCTAATATTAAATTCTTCTTTTTTACATTATCCTTATCATTATTCTCTTTTTCACTATTCTCGGCTGTCAATCTTAAAATCTGCTCTTCATAATTCCTTACTATCCGGTCTATCTTCGCATCTTGTGAACTATCCACATAGTTATTATCCTCATCATCATTCTTAAAAGTATAGGCCAAGGATAATTCATGGTTCCATCCTAAATCCGCTTCTTTTTGTTTGATATCTTTCTCCATCAAATACCCAATTGACATTTTTTTATTGAGATTGAACCCTAGGCCCAATGACATTCCATACTCATCATCCAAAGTAGACTGCAACCATCCGTAATTAGGCAAATCCAAAAGAACGGATCCTAGATAGGCCAATGAACCATCAAAATTTTTACCCATTTGTACTAAAGGCATAAGTCTGGCATTTTCAAATAGCCCTCTTGAATTGTCAAAAGTATATGTGTATTGTAAGGATGCCTTAATACTTTTATCATTAAACTGGGTTAAAAATTCGTTTGTAGTTTGATTAAATTTGATGAGGTCCTCGGCATACAGTCCAAAATCAAACTTACCAACAGAAAGTGTAATTCCTGGTTGAATTGCTATTTTACTCTCTTTATTAGCATTACCGATTTCAGGATCATTTTCTGTTGCTATAACACGGTTCTTATCAAGACCTTCATTAAAATAGGTGACATTGGTCCCAAAAGTTAATTTGCTCTTATCTCCCAACTGTACCGCAGTGGCATAATTGGCATTGAACCCAAATTCCTGAATAACACCTGACCACTGGCTATAAACGCCAATTCCTAATGCCGTGTTTTCATTTATTCTGTTGCTGAATCCAAGAAAATAATTCTGGTTATTGTCATCAAAAGTGGCATATTGATTCCTATGTAGGATATTTAGGTAAGATTTATTCTCACGTACCAAGGAGAATGTCGGGTTAATTAAGAATCTGTTGAAAAACATTTGATTATGATACGTACTTTTTGAGCTTAAATTTGGGGTTGCTTCTTGGCCAAATACGATAGACATATTTAAACCCATGGATAATACCATTAGCACACATATCTTAAATACTTTGCTATGAGTAGTCATGTTTAAAGATTATAAGGGTTAAGTAACAATGTAAAACTTGGGTAAAGTCACATTTAACTAGCGACATTTGTTCAAATTGAATCAGACATAATTTATGGGTGATTTAGCAAATCATATAGGTTGAACTATTCACCAC
>JBATIW010000081.1:0-3475 GCA_049668005.1 Maribacter sp. | reverse complement strand
CTATTATTTATGCTGCAATAAACGATTTGAAAGATGCGATGGAAGGAATGTTGTCTCCCGAAATGAAAGAAGAGATCACTGGAACTGCCGAAATACGAGAAACTTTCAAGATTTCGAAAGTAGGAACCATTGCAGGATGTATGGTTCAAACAGGTAAGATTTTCCGTAATTCGGGAATTCGATTAATACGGGAGGGCGTAGTCGTGTATACCGGTGAATTGAGCTCGCTTAAACGATTCAAAGATGATGTGAAAGAGGTGGCGAAAGGCTATGATTGTGGTATGCAGGTTAAAAATTATAACGATATAATGGAAGGTGATATAATTGAAGCCTTCCAGGAAGTTGCGATAAAGAAAAAATTGAAATAGTAAACTTCGAAATGATAAAAAAAGCGACTCTTTGAAGTCGCTTTTTTTATGCTCTTTTGTTATCCGGCTGATAATCAGGACTATCCATATTACCAACTTGCTTAGGAGCTTCTTACAATATGACTATTGTCATTTATTTATTGTGATTGCTGGAATAATTTTACGCCATCATTAAATGAAAAACGTTCATTATAAATAATAACATTATGAAAAAGTACATATTACTTATTGGTTTATTTCTTCTTAGCTATACAATTTGGGGCCAGGCGGGCCATATCATGCAAGGTGTAGGGGCTGTTAACATGTCTATGGGGGGTGCCGCAACAGCTCAACCATTAGATATCAATGGTGCTATGCAATGGAATCCTGCCGGACTTTCAAATTTTGATGGAAGAACAATTTCTTTAAGTGCAGGTGCCTTCTTTTCTTCACCCGAATTGTCATCTAGTTTTGGCCCGTTAAGTGGAACAACCTTGGATGATAGAGGAACCTCCATTCTGCCTGCTTTAGCATTTGTATATGGAAAAGAGGATAGCAAACACACATTTGGGTTTTCAGCATTTGGTATTAGTGGTTTTGGTGTGACCTTCCCCGAAGACACGAATTATCCACAAGATGGTTTAGGTAATCCGAACCCGAATTACGACCCTACCATGGATTCGAACCCAATAAACTTCCCTCAATTTGCAGGAGGATTTGGACATATAGAATCCGATTATAGTCTTTTACAAGTTGGAATAACTTATGCCTTAGAATTATCCGACCAAATTTCAATTGGATTACAACCTAATGTGAATTATGCAACTTTGGAATTAGCTCCTAATCCAGTGGCCATACCCGATTTTCCACCCCCAAACGGAACTGGAAAAGGCTATCCAACAGCTAAAAAAGCATCAGCATTTGGATTTGGCGGACAAGTTGGTATCTTCTATGATTCTGGCGAACTTTTAAAACTTGGAGCTTCTTATAAATCAAAACAATCTTTTGGAGAATTTGATTTCGAACAAACCTATGTTGATGGAACTCCTGCCCCCAATGTTCAGTTTAAGATGAACTATCCGGCGATTTATTCAGTGGGTATGGGATTGTCAGGTAAAAAAGTTGATTTCGCGCTTGATGCCCGTTATGTAGACTATGAAAATACCGAAGGATTTGAAGAAAGTGGATGGCAGATAGCAAGTAGTGGTCAGTTTGAAGGATTTCCAACAGGTGCCGTTAATGGTTTTGGATGGCAGAGTATGGTTATTTTATCGGCAGGATTACAATTTAAGATAACCGATAGCTTCCCTATCAGATTTGGTTATACTTATAGCTCGAATCCAATTAAAGATGAATTAGCATTTTTCTCAATTCCGGCCACTGCAGTAATTCGTAACGCAGCTCAGTTCGGATTGGGATATGCAATAAGTGATAAATTTGAATTAAATGCCGTTTATCATCACGGATTTAGAGAGGACGGTTCGTCGGGACAATTATTAAGTCCAGCCGCAATAACAGCTAATAATCCTTTAGGAGCGATACCTGGTAGTTCTGTTTCTTACGATATGGAAACTTCAATGGTGCAATTAACCGTGAATTATAATTTCGGTAAATAAAATAGAGACCATTTTAATATTACAAAAAGCCATCAATTCAAATTGATGGCTTTTTTTATTGGAAATTCTTTTAAATTATTTTCGCTTCAGAATAAAGGCTGAATTAAAGCTTTTTTGCACCTCAACCAATGCTCTGTCTGCCTCTAATCTGGAACTGAAATTTCCTACCCAAACTTTGTAATTAGGTGTTTCATATTCGATTGACGCGGGCCAAGCCCCATAGCTGTTTCGGTATTTCTTGATAATAGAATTCGCCTTATTCAATTCTCCATAATACAACTGAATGGTAAATCCATCCGATAGTTTGTTGTCCTTCTCCAACTGCTTTTTAAGTTCAAGTAATTGCGAGATTTTGGCATCTTCATTTACAGTTACAGTAGCTTGTTGTGCTAGGAGGTTTGCTGTAAAAAAGATCAGTAATATACTGATAATAAAGGACTTAGTTAAGGTTCGTGTATTCATAGATTTCAATCTTTATTGCAAATGTAATTCATATTAACTTTAAGTGTTGCCAAAATATTATTTAGAATAATTATAAATTAATAGTTAACACTTTATTTGCATTTCCAAAATAAACTTAAAAATGTACTTTTGTCGCGTTATTTATGGCACGTATGGTTTATTTGTGATTCTCATTCCATACCAACCAATTACATGCCAAACTATTGACAATAATTTAACCCTTAGTATGAAAAAGGTGAACTACCGAAATCTACCCTCACAATTGTCACTCCTATTGTTGGCATTAACGCTAACTTTTTCAACTACTCTTTTCGCTCAAGACGATCCTGTTGCCGGGAAAGCATTGTTTAATGCGAACTGCGCAGCATGTCATAAAATGGACAAGAAGGCGGTTGGGCCGGCACTTCGGGGAGTTGCTGAAAAATATGACAAAGAATGGTTGTATAAATGGATAAGAAATAGTCAGGAATTAATAAAATCGGGTGATGCTTTAGCTGTCACTTTGTTTGCTGAAAATAACAATTCAGTGATGACTGCTTTTCCAGCACTATCTGATACCGATATAGATAATATTTTAGCTTACACAAGTGAGCCGAAACCCGAGCCTAAGGTAGCAGAAGGAGGTCCGGTTGCAGACGGTGGAGATGCTAGTGAAGTCTCAAATAATATTATTCTAGGTGCTCTCGCACTAGTGTTCTTATTACTTGTCACCTTACTTTATTTGGTTACTGGCACTTTACGAAAAATCGCCGCAGCAAATGGAGTTGACTATGAAGAAGACAAAAGAGCTGGTTCTATTTGGAAAGCATTCGTTAAAAACCAATTCTTAGTTTTAGTATTCTCAATATTCTTGTTGTTAGGAGGAGCATATTTTGCCTATGGCTGGATGATGCAAGTTGGTATTGATCAGGGATATGCACCTGTTCAACCTATTCATTATTCTCATAAAATACATGCAGGGGATAATCAAATTGATTGTAATTACTGTCATTCCTCCGCTAGAAAAAGTAAAACTTCTGGTATTCCTTCGCTCAATGTTTGTATGAATTG
>JBATIW010000080.1:0-1833 GCA_049668005.1 Maribacter sp. | reverse complement strand
CTTAATTGGATGTTGCTTCATTATTACTTTTTTGTCAACATCCTGCAAGGATAAAAAGGAAGTTGCCAAGGCTAATGTTTCCGCAGAAAGTGAAATGGCACAACCATCCAAGATAGGTTTTGTTAGTCATGAACAAAACAAAAAAGTTGACGTCATGATAAATGGCACTTTGTTCACGAGTTATGTGTATGATGGCCAGACCCCGAAACCTATTTTATATCCGATAAAAACCAAAAGTGATAAAATTATTACCAGGGGTTTCCCTTTTGAACCAAGGCCCAATGAGCGTGTAGATCATCCACACCATGCTGGGCTTTGGTTAAATTATGGCGATGTTAATGGTTTGGAGTTTTGGAATAATTCATACGCTATACCTGAAGAAGAAAAACATAAATATGGTACTATTTTCCATCAGGTAATTTTGGGCCTGGACGAAGATAAAGGTGTGCTCAGTGCCAAAGCGGTTTGGCGTTCACCGAATGCGATTGATCTTTTAGAAGAAACGACGCACTTTGTTTTTAGCGAAGAAGGGGATACAAGATGTATTGACCGGACTACTACCTTAAAAGCCCTTCAAGAAGTATCATTTAAAGATAATAAAGAAGGTATGATAGGGGTGCGTGTTACACGCGAGTTGGAAATTCATTCTGATAAACCTGCGGTTTATACAGATGCAGAAGGCAAACGAACTGAGGTTAAGGCATTAAACAACCAAGGTGTGAACGGAACTTATTTTGGTAGTGAAGGTTTAACAGGTGATGATGTCTGGGGTACCCGAAACAAATGGGTGAAATTGGAAGGTAAGATGGAAGCGGAAACGGTTTCAATTACCATAATAGATCACGAAAAGAATGTAGGGTATCCTACCTATTGGCATGCTAGAGGGTATGGCCTTTTCGCAGCTAATCCCTTAGGGCAGGCTATTTTTTCCAAAGGAAAGGAAACGTTGGATTTCAAACTTAACGAAGGCGAGTCGGTTACCTTTAAGTATCGCATTCTGGTGCACAATGGTTCAAAGCTTTCCAAGGAAACTATTGATAAATCCTTTGCCGATTTTAATAAAAAATAATTTGAGTTTATAAAAAATATATAAAATGAGACTTCTTTTTTCATTGATTTTCACACTTGTGATGGTAATAAATAGTTTTGGGCAAAATAGCGAGCCAATAATGAAATCTATCTTTAATGGGCAGGATTTAAATCAATGGAACATTCCTGAAGGTAATATTTGGTGGACTATGGACGCGGGTACATTATGGGCGAAAAGCGACCCAGATAAAAAAGGATCGATCTTGTGGACGAAGAAAAAGTACAAGGACTTCGTGGTACAATTGGACTTCAAATTTGGGGAAGGTACTGTTGATTCCGGTATTTTTATGCGTGGGGACGATGAGAAAAATGCACAAATACAAATTGGGGAATCAGGTTCCTTAAAAAGGGATATGACCGCATCACCCTATGTTCCAAAGTCGGGTTATCCTGTGGAGGCACAAGGCATCAAGGAATTATTGAAATTGAACGATTGGAACACGATCAAAGCGATGGCCAAAGGGAATACCTACAAAGTATGGCTCAACGGAAAAGAAGTGATGAACTATACTCTTGAAAATGCCAATCTAGAGGGGCCTATAGGTATTCAGCTTCACCCGAACAGGGAAATGTCCATACAGTTCAAAAATATACTTGTAGCCCGTTTATAGTTGGCATTGGGCGTGTTTGCCATTTTCAAAAACGAGTAAACCGCTTAATATTTGAGCCAATCAAACATCTAATTCTTTTGATTAAAAAATGGGGATAAAACGAATAGCAAAATTGGCAAATGTTTCTATTGGC
>JBATIW010000079.1:0-14384 GCA_049668005.1 Maribacter sp. | reverse complement strand
TATTGGCAATGCTTCATAAATGGTCTCATAGAAAGAAGTAAAAGAAATCACCTCTTTACCACGTAAAATAGAGTTCAACAAGATACTCTCTAATTCAAGAGAAAGTTTATCATAGTTTTGAAGATTTAGAATAAAGCAATCAACCTTATCGATGGCGTCAATAAACTTTCCTTTTTGCAAAAATTGGATATTGCGTAGTGAAAAGGTAAGTTTAGTCTTATAATACGTTTGTTTCCCCTGACCATCTATTAAACCAATAATTTTTTCCTGGCTTGTTTTATCTGAATAATCATGAATGTATAACACATTTTTGGTTGCCGGAATTATATTGAACAGACTTCGAAAAAATAGTCTCCACATAAAAATCGCAAAAGGGGTCAATACCAGGAATACAATTAATGGTATTCGCCAAAAACTAGCGTCAAAGAAAATTACAGTTGCTATGAAAATCGTTAAAACAAAAGAACCTACTATATAAATAGATTGAGAAAAAATCAATCTTCTCCTTATTGACTTTTCAAGGTTGTAAAAATCGAGAATATAAGAGATAAACAGATATATAAGAACGCCAGAAATATAGAAAACAGTTCTATAAAAAAGAGATTCAACCTTTTCGTCCAAGGCATCATTGATAAAGACATTCAATGACGATAAGATTATAAATAAATCGCCCAATAGAATAATAACTTTTCTTTCTATTGCATTTAAAATTCTTGGTCTAATCATTTGGTGGCCTGTAATCAGTGCTGAATTAATTCCATTTTAACGCCCTTCAAAGTTAAGTTTATTTTTCAGAATGTATTTCCTCTTTTTATAGGTTAATAATACCATATTTTTAAACATGAATGTTAAGCGAATTTCAGATGGTTTACGACGGAGTTGATATGGGCAAAGGCCTAGAGAAATAGAACAAACTGTTTATGAAAAAGAAGAACACAATTCCAAATTGTCTGTTAAGTATATTCTCTGTTAACATGCATAGACAAGAGAGTACCAAAAACATAAGAAATAATTGGTCGTTATTCTTCCATGCCTTTTTAAAAAACATTGAAAATGCCAAACCAATTGCAAGAAAACCCAAAATACCATATTTGATTAAATAATCTAATATTTGGTTATGACTGTTGGTGTATTTTGTGGCAAGGTATTCTTGATTGTTGGCCCTGAATTTGCTATTCAATACTTGATTTATATCTCCAGTACCTACACCAATCAACATATTCTCTTTCACAATTTCGATACATGATTTCCAAATATGTATTCTGTTGGTTTTTTCCCAAGTATCTAAAGAAGAATTAGTCCCATATTGATTATAATCATAAATGTCCTGTACTTCTTCCCCTTTTAGGATGCTATAATAATTATTCAAATCCTGACTGATGGCATTTGGTACTTTTTTTAGGAATAAACCAATAAGTAGAAGCGTAAATAGCAAAATAGACCCAATTTTGATAGCGCTCCTTTTATCGGATTTTCTAATTATTTGAATAGAGGCAACCAAAATCAAAGACAAAATTGAAGCTACTATCGGCATTTTTGATGCCAACGATAGATTAAACGCAAAAAAGATAAGTAAGCCCAAAACCCAAAATCCTTTTTCAAAAATAGATTTGGACTTGGTAACGTAGTCATAACATATCATGGAGGAAAAACCCAAATACATTGAAAAATAGGATGGGTGTAGTCCATGTAATTTAAAAAGTTGATTGAATTGTATCAATATCTCCTTCCAATAATCAAAAATAAAAATGAGTTCAAACTCTATGATATCATATACAAAAAAGAGATATCTAAAAAAGCATGAAATCATGAACAAAAGCAAGATATAATTGATGTTCAGCTTGTATTGGTTAAAAATAATTGAGAATAAAAAAGGAAAAATCAAGGCACTTAAACTACGCTCAATATATTTAAAACCAACAGCTTGATTTGACGTGATTAGTAACCAAACCAAGGCTACAATAAATACTGTTGCCCCAATTAAGAAGTCTTTGGGCTTTATTACAACTTTACCTTTCTTAAATAGTGTAAACAACAGCAAACCAACACCAAATCCTATTATGACCCATGTATTCAACTTTTGACTCCAAGGTAAGGTCGCAAGACAAAGCGCTGCCCACAGACTTAGAAAATCTATATTTAAGAATCGCGTGTTTTTAAGGTTCACAGAATTTGACATTAATACTTTCTAAAAGCTCTCTTTTTTAGTTATTAATTGGTTCAATAATTTGGCTGTACAATTCTTCTTTTGCAGAATTTAATTGCAATTCTGTCCGTTTTATACCCTCCTGTAGCCTTAATTCATGTACTACGATTTGTTTGTTCTCTCCTTTAATAAAAAAGGAATTCTGAAGCCGTATACCTTCCGGCATTTTTTCATTTTCTTTTCCAATGACACTCTCAAGTTTCAAACTATCAAAACCATCCACATTATGAGATACAATATAAGCCCTGTTCTTATTTTCATTTAAATACAACCCTATCTTCTTTTCAAAATTAAAATAAACCAATGGGATGTTATTCAAAATAAGGTTGTGTATAATTTCAATTTCATTGTCTTTTATTCTTAATTCGTCAGCAGCAGCCTCATTGCTTTTTATTTGAAAAGAAGCATGAATGAGTTTTCTTTTGTCAAGCGATTTCCATATTGTTTCGATGCCATTATCTTCATAGCCAATTTCGAGTCTTTCAAAATTTTCATTTAATGGTAAATCGCAATTAATCATATTTAGGCCATCGATTTGTATGACTTCATCAAAAGAACAACTCCTTCTTTTGACTTTTTGATCAACATCGTAAATATCAACAAACAAAGTTTTGTTTTCCCATTTAGCCAGTTTATAGCCATCAACTAAATATATGAATCTTTTTAAATTGGCATTGTAAAAGACTGCTGCTATACCATCCTCTTGCGATTGGTAAATCTTAAGGCCGAGAACAGGACTTACTCCATTATTACTTTCATTTTTTATAAAATTTGATGCATAGAGAGCATTCTTGCCAGCTAACAATGCCTGCTTTGCCAGAGATTCATTCTTTAAGGGATTATAATCCTTGAAATCAGATTTCCATGTCTTTCCAGATGTATTGTATTGCCCTGTTTGAATTGAAGCCAAGCCATATGGTAACTGTAAATTTTCAAATTTATAAAAGAATGGCGGACGGCCTCGTAAGAAACCATTTTTGCTTATTGGTAAGTTCACAAATTTGTGTTTTCTCCTAGACTCAATCAAATCATTACTATCAGTAGGATATAAATGCAAATACAAATCCCCGTTATTGTTGAAACGTTCTTGATTCCAAAAACTATAAACCAACATGTTGCTAGCAGGAAAAATATTTACCTTGACCCTTTGAATTTCACTTTTATATATTGTTATTGAATTCTGATCTAAAAAATGTTGAATGAATACGTTCGATTTTCCTATTGCATTCGGGTTTTTTGAGCAAGAAAAAGATGAAATGACAACGGTAATTGCCAATAAGCTATAGCCGAAAATTGATTTACACTTCATTATCAAATCTTAAAGTATTTGCCCATGTTGAATAGTATTGAATCATGGTTAAAAACATAGACAGAATAAATAAAACTGCATGAAATCGTAATTAAAACTGCTATTGATTTATTTTTTTTGATAGAAAACTGCTGAATCAGACCAACAGATAAAAAAGGAATGAATATATCTGTATATAAAACAAGTCTTGAAAACATACCGTCAAATCGAAAAAGCAATAATGCAGCTATGGAAAATACAAAGAAAAGGTCATAGACTTTTTCATATTTCAGTTCTTTGCTCCTTAGAAAAAGAAAAAGAAGATTGAACCCCAACAATAATATGAGTTTGATTAAGGAGTTGGATGAAGCCCTTTCAAAAGTAGAATAAAAGCCAATTTTAGTTTCAACAAAGGCCGGCAGTGGTAGTATGTTCAATACGTAAATGAAAAGTGAAAAATACCCAATAACCAAGGCCCCTATCAGAAGCCATATCCGCGTCTTATTTCCTATATTCAAAAACTTGGTCAAAAATGAGAACACGCTCCCTTTATGACTTAAAAACGCAGCAATCTTAGATAATAACGAATACTCCCAAACTGTTGTACAAAGGCCAATTAAAAGCAAGGAAGAGGCCAGCCCTTGTCTAATTACATTGCCATGTATCAAATAAAAAGAAGAGCTGTTTAGCATAAAAAACAATGCTAAAAAAGCGAAAGCCCTATTTTCCTTAAAGAATTTGAAATATGCAATGAAAGTTAAGGAGATACTTAGTATGAGTTGAAGGGTAATGTAGTTCTCCTGATCAAATCCTAACAAATGCGATACTGGCATTAGCCCAAAAAACAAAAAATCTCCTTTCCATGCAGTTTTTGACTCAAAAATATCCGCAAACACTTGATTGTACTTGTAAAAATCCATGTATAAAGGAAGGTCGATGTTCGCGGAATAATCACGATTTACAAATACGCTTATTACAAATAATAGCAAAAACAAAAGAAATGCGGCACTTAGCCAATATGACTTCTTAAGTTTTGCAAAAAAGAAGAATGCAAGCAAAAACAGTAATGAAACAACCTGTAATACTATGGGTTTGTAAATTTCCATCAGTCATTGTTATTTGCAATCCTATTCGTGATGATTTCAAAAGGATGCCGGTCAATATTTTCAAAATAATAAGAAATCTGTTTTGACCCCACCGAGTCGTCATTCTCTAAAATCGCATTTACTAAATCATCCTGTTCGGAAAATACCTTATTAGCCGAATTCCTAAAATAATCAGGGATTTCTTCATTGTTGATTTCCAATAAAAACACTTTGCTATCAATATTTATTGCCAAAGCTAAAACCGAGGAATAATGACCTACGTAAAAACCGGTAATGGGGAAATCATACGTAATTTCACCGCCTTGTTTTACCACATTCTCAAAGATTGATGTATCAGATCTTGGATGCAGTTTGATAATTAGCCTGTCTTTCAGAGCGTTAGCAAGCTTGTTGATTACTTTTTTGTAATCGTTCATTTCCATTCTCCCATCCTCAACAAAGGTCTGCGCTATATAACAAACCTTATTTCTTTGCATTTCATATTTTGTATGCTTAATAAAGGTATGGTAATCAGGATTCCCGATCGTAGTGAACGAATCCTTTGAAAAATAATAGTGGTTTTTAATAAACCATTCTTTCCAATAATCGCCCCATACAAATACATGGTCAGATAGCACTGGCACAATTTTCTCTTTATTTTTTTCAATATAATCATTGATTCTAAAGGACTTAAGAAAATCTTTGTTGAAAAGGTAAAGAAAAATTGAAAAATCCAATCTTAATAAAAATGAGAAAAGATATTTTAAGTATGTTAATTTTCTGTTCAGTGCAGAAAAATATCCAAAAAAGCTTCGTTCCAAAAACTCAGCATACATGCCGTGTTGTATTTGACAGCAATACACTCCTCTTTTTTTGAACTTATACGTCCAATATAAATCGGTTATTCTATAACTGTAATTAAAAAAAACAGTATTGCTATTTACTGCATTTTTGTGTTTGGCAAACTCCTTCTTTGCAATGGTATGCGAAACATTTTGCAATGTTCCCAAATCAATTTTATCACTTTCAACAAACGAATCATATATAATAACGACCTCGTTGGTAATTGAATTCTCGATCAAATGTTTGGCCAGGGGCACAACATATCTATTAATATTAGAGAAGTGAACCTCGTAAATCAATACTTTGTCTATCATAAAAGATGTTTTCTTTTTAATAAATAAGTGAATATGAGCATGTCAAAAAATGCCTTGGTCAATAAAGCTATATAATGCAATTCTATAACATGATTGATCCCCAATGCAATTACAATACAAAGGTATACAATCGTGGTCATCACTAAAAAAAGACTAACTGTTTTGATTTCTCCAACCGCCTGTAGCGGCCTTATCAAAAGAATCGTGAAGTTGACCGAGAGAACACCCAATAGTAAAAAGAACGAGTTGTTCTCAATGAAATCGGAATAGCTATCGCCAAGCCACCAATGTAAAATGTCGCCAAGAAAAAAGTAACCCACAAGGATTATCAGTAAAAAAACAAGCCCGATCATTAGAAATTGCCTTTTTAGTTTGGTTTTGATTTTATTGATTTTTCCCTCATTGTACCAGACTGAAATGGCAGAAAAATAAACCAATGAAATGGTGCCAGTGACAATGGCCACTCTATTAAATAAATCCAACAAGGTAACCTGATCCGATAGTATTTTCGTGTCGAAAAAAATCGGATAATAAAAGCGGTCAAAGAACAAGACAATGGCCGAGGTCAAAAAGAATAAACTAAAAAAAAAGGTTTCTTTTAAGAAATCACTGTTTATTTTAAAAATGGATTTTATAAACCCTAAGGAATACGGGGACACTATATTAAATGAAAAATTTTGTTGATGTGCCATGGCCCTTATATAATAAGCCGCATAAAGTGCCAAATAAAAAATTGCGAGTACCATTGAAATCATTACTAATGAAATCTCATCGAACAGAACAAACAATGAGGGGATAATAAAGAGCATTGAAGCGGCTATAGCCCTTGTTATCGCCAAAAAATAAAAATCGCTGAAAGATTCCAATAAAGATTTATAAGGTATAATGGCAAAGGCAATTACAAAGACCAGAAGAATTATTGAATAAAATTGAAAATCGGTCTTGGTTTGCAAAATGCTAAATGCATTTGTGCCGTACCCTATATAAAGAACAACCTGGAGGAAGATAAAGAAAGCAATTCCAAGCACAATCGACAATGCCGTACATTCTTTCAGTTCATTACCAATTCTGTGGTTGTCATTTAATCCAATCAATTCGGAAACCCTCCGATTCAATGTTGGGCCAATTCCAAATGAAAAGTAATTTGATAAGAAAACGATGCTCACCCCAGTAGCGAATTTTGCCCACAGGTCTTTACCCATATTATTTATTAAATAGGGTGTAAGTATTAATGCAGCCGCAATTGGCACTATTTGAAACGCAATATTGAATATGGCTTTATTAAATACTTTTTTGGAAGAATAGGTCGCATTTTCCGCCATACAAAAGAAGAATCGGTTTAAAGTTGAGTTGCTTAGTCATTTGAAAAGGTAATTTAAGTGAATTCTGTTAGAATACAGATTTTGTTTTACAATTTAATTATCCACTATAATCTGCTTTTCAAAATATTTTTCTCCTTTTGGCTTAAAATGCCCTATTGAAATTGACTTTATTTTATAGTTGGGCAACTCATTAATTCCATAAAAGACAGTTTTGTTATTAAAAAATTCTTTACCTATTTTTCCTTTTACATCAAGATTAGTAAAGCCATGTTTTTGCCTATTGGGTGGTAACTCAATTATGTTCTCAGGGTAAACATGAAAAAAGTATATCGTGCCCTCATCAACGGCTGAGTCATAAGTCTTCTTTAAACTAATTCTATTACCAACATAATCAATTTTAAAATCGTAGCCTTTTTCCGAACCTGAAATTTCGTTTTCAGTGTTTTTATTTGAAAGTTCCTCGTTTATTTCACGATTAGTTCCTAACAATATTTGAGGTTGCTTCCAGTTGATGGAGAACATATTACCATATTTAAGATTATATTCCTGGCCTAAATTGACTCCAATACTTCTTGTAATATGATGTTTATCAAATAAGGCAAATGTATCATTTGACCATAAATTACATGTATAATTTTCACACATTAGAGGTTTCATGTCAATCCATCTTACTTGGTTTGTATATTTAGTCCGAACTTTTTCAGCCCCTTTTAAACTAGGGATATTTAGAAATAGTTGCTTCATATTTCCTTGTTCTAACGGTTTCGAGCCAACTATTTTAGACTTATAAATATTTTTTCTGGCCTCATTCTCTGATTCCAGTTCAAGCCCAGGTACATAGACAATAGGTTTAACTCCCATTTTAATTGCTTCTTGGATCATCCAATCGCGCCAATCAATGTTTGATTTTCCAAGGTTCACAGGCTCATGGCGCACCCAAATTATCAAAAACTTTTTCCCCTTTAAAAGCGCCCTATAAATTTTCTCTGCATTTTTGTGACTATAGACCTTTGGGTTGCTCTCATGTAGGACATGGCCTATTAAGTTTTTGTCCTTTAATTGATTATTTACGAAATCTTTAAATGCATGAAAATGAGAGTTTGCCAGTATAAGTACCTCTGCATCTTCAACTCCTAGTTTTAGATTATTTTGACCTTGCCTATTTTTATAATCCCCAATAAAATACTCGCTCCTTTTGAATGACTTATATAGTTCTGCCGTGATTTTGTTTTTAGAATACGCAAGATGAGGGGTTTTTATGTGATTGAATTTGTAGGTGGTATTGTCAATTTCAAAGTTTGAGTAAAGCACTTTTGGATTCCTCTTTTGATATTCCTTTAAGCCCATGGCAATGCAAAGTGGTATAATAATCCAAACAACTAAACTTTTATTTAAAGTAAAAACGTACTTAAATCTAAATACATTCTCAATATATAGCCAACTCAAATAAGATAAGGGAATCATAATAACCAATACGAGTCCCAATTTTTTCACTACTGAGAAATCATGAACGTTATACCCAAATTCTATTAAGGTCGCTATGATCACCCAGTGCCATAGGTAAAGGCTGTAGGAGATTTTCCCAACAAAACGCATGGTACCATGCTCTAATACTTTCTTGAGCATTGAGGTGGTATTATCCTCTTTCCCAAGGTATATAATGAATGCGCTAAGCAATGATACAATAAGTGCATTGGTACCAGGCCAAGAACTTTTACCATTAAATACAAACGAAAGGTAAAACAACCCCAGAATTGATACAAAATATCCAAAACCAATAGCCGGCTTTGAATGTATGTTTGGTAATCTCCTGTAAAATACAGCAAGCATGGATCCCGTGAATATTTCAAAAAACCTTGTGTGCAAAAGATAATAATTGGCTTTGAAATCGGCCGTATATTCCACAAAATATACGCTTATAGCAATAGAAAACAAGAAAATAAATAATATCAAAATATTCCTAAACTTGATACTTTTTATTTTCCAAAGTAGAAATAATAGAACCGGTACTATAAGATAAAATTGTTCTTCAACGCCCAATGACCAAGTATGCAATAGTTGATACCTGTCTGATGCAGCATCAAAATATCCTTGACTTAAATCAGCGGCTGCGTAATTCCCCAAGCCAATTGCGGCATAAGGCAAAAAATCAATGTAGTTTTTTAAGGGTGTTGGTAAGAGCGTAAAAATGTTGAATATGGTTAGAACAAAAAGAATAAAGACAAGTATCGGTGCTATTCTTTTAATCCTATTGAGATAAAACGCTTTAAATGAAAATCTACTCTCATTTAGTTTTGTGATTATATTGAAAGTGATTAAAAATCCTGAAATAACGAAAAAAATATCAACCCCTAGAAAGCCTCCATCGAAACCATTTATTCCTAAATGACATAAAATAACGAGAATAATAGCGATTGCTCGTAGACCATCAATATCTTTTCTATAGATCATAAAATGGGGAAAGAGAAGTTAGCCTTATTCTTTAACATACATCATTATTACTTGATAACAATATCCTCATCTCCCATTTAAATTTTGGTAAAATCAATCAATTTACAAATAATATTGTTTTCAAAAATACGCAATAGAGCTTTTACAATATCATTATCCATAACTTCTATTAATCCTTGCCAAAAAATAATAATAAATAATTGTTTGCCCTTTCACTAGAGAGGATGTAGTATTTTTATATTTGCCTATCGTATTAACAATTCTTAGATGAAAGAAAAAGGGAAATCAAATTTGCGCAATAAATTTCAAATGACATACATTGTCCTAGGATTTATATTCTTGGCATTAATAACATTTTTAATATTTGATTCTAAAACCTTTAATTCCTTAATTCTCTCCCATTATTACCCTACTGAAAAAATAAATAAAACTTCACAAGAATTTCTTGATTTGATAAGACCAACTATCTTTAATATTGAAGATTTTGGGGGTTCACTTGAAAGAGAAGATAATTCAACAGCATTGCAGGCTGCCATAGATGCGGCTATCATAACGAGTACTGAACTTAGAGCGGATGACAAGTGGGATATCTATGTTGGTAAGGTTTACATTCCTTCTGGGAAATGGAAGTTCAAAAAAGGAGTTTCCTCTTCAATTGGCGTTGAAATTTTTGGAGATGGAGTGAGCAAAACCTATTTGGATTATACTGGGGATAATACTTTTCTAGATTTTAGTTCCCCTAATGAAAAATTCGATTTAAAAATCAAGGATCTCTTTATTAATCAATATGGCCCTTCGTCGATTGCCCTTAGTTTAAACCAGGTAAATCGAAATAGCGGAATAGATAATGTGATTATCGATGGCGGTGGTATAGGCATCCAAATCATAAATTGTTACACGACCAGTTTTGAATCGTTCTTTATTTATAATGCTTCACAATATGGAATAATTGCATACAACGCGACCAACACAGATTTTAAAAATTTTAAAATAGAAAACTGTACTGTGGGTGCAAAATTTACGAAAAGTGACACAAATTCATCAACTGGATTAAAGCTATTTGGCGGTGTGATACAGGGAAGTCGTAACGAAGGTTTAATCTTAGAGGATTTAACTAATTTCTCCTCCTATTCCACTTTTTTTGAAGGCAATGGAAGAAACGTTGGTAAACCACAAATTTTAGTTACAAGTGATCTAAGTGGGGATTTTGACAATGACGTTATTGCATTTTATGCGCCTTTTATTACAGGTGGTTTTAGTGCCTCTAATAATTCTACGGCCGTAGTGGTTGAAAATACTACAAACTTTATTTTCAAAGAAAGTTTTATTAGGGCTAATGACAGGATTTTAACTGGTATTAATGTTGGGAAAAATGTAATCAATGCAGAAATAATCAATTCTCAGTTTAGTGGCGTAAAAGATGATTTTATAATTCAAGACGCACATACCAACCTGATTCTTGACCCAGAAATGAAAAAAGGAAGAGGTTATGGTCGTCAAACACTAGGCTTGGGTTCTGAGAGTAGTAAAGAGAACAATAGGCACTATTTAGAAAGTTTTCAAGGAGTTTTCGGCAATCTTGACAAAGGTAAAATAGGAATTGGCACTTTTAATGGTAAGCCCAGTATTCAGGGGTTTGGAACGGGTAGTTCCTATGAAATTACTACCAACCCAAAAAATGGTGACCATATCTCGGCCCCAAAGGGCATAACCCAAATGGCAGGTGTAAAATTTGGGACTACCATTACTTCATCAAACGCAAAAACCACAAAGACCACTAGGAATATTTTTGTGAACACTGATGAAGGCAAAAGATCAGTGACCATTAGAAAAGAGGAAGAACAGATACGAAGGGAGCTCGTAATCAAAAATATTGGGAAAAGTTCAAATGAATTGGTTATTACCTCTGAAACCGCATCAATAGAGAATACCCATGATTATAAATTGAAGGATGGTGAAGCCATTACCATCATATTCGATGGTACTCAATGGCAGATCATCTCAAAACTTAATCCAAATCAAAATAAAGGATCGTAATAAATTTATTGGCTGTTAACTAATTCGATTAAATTGTTTACCGCCATTGACCCTTGACGTTCTACACTTTGAAAAGTTCTAGAACCAACATGCGGGGTTATAAGCACGTTATCTATACCTCTTAATACTTCATCATCGGCCATAGGCTCTTGAGCGAGCACATCGGTTAAATAACCTCTTATCTTCCCTTCCTTTAGGCCTTTTATGACCGCAAGGGAATCTATCAACATTCCTCGTGATGTGTTGATTAAAATAGGATTCTTTTTGAATTTATTGAAAATAACCTCTTCGTTGATCATTTTCTCAGATTCGGGTGTGTGTGGTAAATGAAGACTTATTACATCTGCATTCTCAAAAACGTCGTTCAAATTCTGTTTAAAGGCTATTTCAGGATGTGCATCCAAAAACTCGTCATTCCTAAATATGTCAAAGGCCAGCACATTCATCCCTAGAGCAGAGGCCTTTTTAGCAAGTTCCTTACCAACTGCCCCTAGGCCGATTATACCAATTGTTTTGCCTTGTATTTCATTGCCAACCCATCTTTTCCAGCTACCACCTTGAGTGGAATTGTACTGTAAATGCACATTTTTTTCAAATGTGAACAACAAGGCGAGCACATGTTCTGATACTGATACTTGGTTTACTCCGGGACAATTAGTTACAGGAACGCCTAACTTTTTTGCAGCTTTTAGGTCTATCTTATCAAGACCTACACCATATTTGGAAATATATTTCAAATTTCCCGAGACTCCTTTTTTGATTACTTCTTCCGTATAATCATCATCCCCGCAAATCACTGCATCATAATCGGCAATAATAGGTAACAATTCCGCTTCTGGAATCGGGCCGCGCAAGGTATCTATTTCATACCCCTGACTATATAAGAGATCTTGATGTTTGCCAGGTGTGTCTTGGAAAGAAGTTGAGGTCAATAATACTTTCATGTTATAACATTTTGTTGTTCAAAAGGATTTCTTCCAGTTCGTTGAAATCACTGAACCGTAAACCTTTAAAATCTTTGAATAATTCATAATTCTCTTCATTGTCCCTTAGCGCAAATTGAAGGTTCGAGTGCTTTGCGGCATCATAATCCGTTGTAGCATCCCCGAGAAACATAGTTTCTTCCCGATCAAGATCAAATTTATCGATCAAATGTTCAGTCCAGTATTTCTTATTCTCGGGCGAGCCATGAATACCCACAAAGTAATCTGTAAGCTTTCTTTTTTCGGTAATTTCTTTAATCTCTGTAGTGGGCGTGCCTGTAATAATCCAAAATCTCAAGGTGTGTGCGTACTTTTTCAAGAATATTTCGACCCCAACCACTTCTTCTGCATTGATTACTCTGTCTAGTACCAAGTCCGAAAATCGTTGGGCAAGTCTTTGTACTTCATTCTCTGAAATATCGCGATTAAAGAAAGCTTTCTCCCAGTACTTGAATTTTTCAAACCTAGATACCCCACCATTGTTAATATGATATTCAACCACTTTATCGGCAATCTCAGAGCCATGTTCAATATACATTTCCCTAAAAGCTTCCGTCTTGGCGTTTACCGATTCCGCTATTACCCCGTCAAAATCAAAAAATATATTCTTAATCTTCATAAATGCTCCTCTAAAATCCACTTTACATCTTTTCTGTCGGATACTATCCTTTGCATTGGATAATCTGTATCCGTATCTGAAATTAACTGCCGGTAGATCTGTTTCTTAGTTTGACCCTTTACTAGAACCATAATTTCTTTAGCACTAATTATGGTAGGGTAAGTTAGTGTTATACGGGAAGTATTCAACTGTGGTACTTTATTCTCAACAACCCACTTTGAATTTTCTTTCAATGCCGATGTTCCAGGAAATAATGATGCGGTGTGGCCATCATCCCCCATTCCCAATAAAATTAAATCAAAAACTGGAAATCCTTCAGCATTCAATTCCATTAGATCACGCATCGTGGATTCATAGGCTTTAATAGCTTCGTGTGTCGACATACCTTTTTGGACCATTGAAAAAGAATTTGAAGTTATGCGATTAAAAAAAACCTTGCTTATTGCCCCAAAATTGCTGCTCGAATCATCTAATGGAACTATTCTCTCATCAACCATGAAAAAAAAAAGCTGGTCCCAAGCTATAGCTCTTTTACTCAATTCTTCAAGAATTGGCAGGGGCGTTGACCCTCCTGATAGTGCAATGAATACTTTTTCCCTGGAAATTGTTAGCGTGGCAATCGTTTGTTCAATATAATCAGCTGCGACTACACTATAATCCTGTTTTTTTGAAATACCAATAACCATACCTTAGTTTTCATTCTTATGAACGGCCCTTACACATTCTAACAGACCTTGCCCCATATCAATATGGGGGTTGGCCACCAATTTCCTACTAACACTTGCTTCAAAAGAATATGGGGTGAATTTGTAATGGTTGTGGTACCCTGCTTCATTGCATTTAATGACAACATTGCCATTTAAAATCTCATTGATCATATGAAATAGTTCAATTCTTTTCATTCGTTCTGTTCCCGTCAAAATTACGTGTAGATTTTTAAGATTATCTGTTTCAATAACGTCAACGGAAAGTTTTGCAGCATCAGCGGCATGTATGTATTCCCTTATTTCATTACCATCGCCTTTATGGTCAATTTTTTTATCAAGAACAGCCTCCTTTACCAAATTGTAAATATAGTTGTTCTCGTAAGCTCTCTCAGAATAAACAGAGCCATAGCGCAAAATGACAAAAGGCAAATTATACCTTTTGTTATATTCTTCGATAATCTTTTCAGAAGCAAGTTTGCTAATCCCGTAAAAAGACCCCTTATTGCTCATTGCATACGCACTACTTGCG
>JBATIW010000078.1:0-2831 GCA_049668005.1 Maribacter sp. | reverse complement strand
GCTCTATGGATAATGACATCGGCCTTGTGTTTCCGGGCCAGGCGTTTTGCTTTTCGTATGGCCGTATCCTGGCGACGGTGTTTGGAGGTGATCCGTTTATTGCCTTCGCGTCGTACCGCCCAATCGTTCTCATAGGGTACCACGTGTTGGTGCCAGGTCCTACCCCGTTTGCTTTGACGCGAGCTTTTAAAAAAGACCTCTACCAGTTCGATCAAAACGGTTATCCAAGATTTGGAGGTGTTGCTTTTGGGCATGTTGCATTTATTTGATGTTTCGAAGATACTATTTTCAACCAAGAAGCTAAAGTATGTGGTTTCTGCTCAAAGCGTTTTGCATCCTACACCATTTTTCAGTATCTTTTAGCTTCCTCCGCGATATACGTTCAACCCTCCCCACTTTTATCTAGAGTTCCTAAAGGACTTGGTGTATATATCATACTATTAAACATCTAAACCATTGGATATGAACAGTACAAACAATACTTCAACAGTACTTGTAGCCGGCGCTACAGGATTTTTAGGCAGTGAAATCTGCCGTCAATTACTACAGAACAATTTAAATTTAAAGGTAAAGGGTTTGGTGCGCACCACTTCCAATCCAACCAAAGTGGCCCAATTAATGGAATTGGGGGTTGAAACCGTTTTAGGGGATCTGAAAAACAAGGCTTCATTGGATAATGCCATGTCCGGGGTTTCGGCCGTTATTTCCACCGTTTCCTCAACCTTATCAAGACAGGAAGGGGATTCCATCCAAGCCGTGGATGACGATGGGCAAATCAATTTAATCGATGCTGCGGTCGGTGCCGGCGTCGGTCATTTTGTGTATGTTTCATTCTGTTCCATGTCGGGTGAATTTCCATTGCAGAGTGCTAAACGCAAGGTAGAGCAACATCTCGAAGTAAGTGGTATGGAGTATACCATTTTACTACCCACCTATTTTATGGAAGTATGGCTTGGTCCGGCCTTGGGTTTTGACCCTTCCAATGCCAAAGCCACCATTTATGGGGACGGGAAGCAGCCGGTTTCCTGGATATCGATACAAAACGTTGCGGCATTTGCCGTAGCTGCCTTGGACAATCCCGAAGCCAAGCACAAACGTATTGAATTAGGGGGTCCGGAGGCATTGAGTCCCCTCGAAGTAGTGAAAATTTTCGAGGTAAACCAAGGTAGGAAATTTGAACTTGAATTTGTGCCCGAAGCAGCGCTTAAAGCACAGAGGGACGCAGCTGAAGACCCCTTAAGCGCTTCCTTTGCATCTCTAATGCTGAACGTGGCACTGGGTAGTGAAATAAATATGAAAACCGCTAATGCCATGTTTCAGCTGCCCCTGACCGCTGTATCTGATTTTGCAAAAAGCTGATGGTATAGGTTTGGTTATTTTTTCGAAGAGGTCTTCCGTCTGGTAGTATTTGTCGTAGGGTACTGTCATTTCAATCTATCTAGATTAAGCATTACGGTCTTTACTACTTGATTGAGTTCCATGCTTCCCAGTTGATTTCCCGGCCTGGATAGGCAACTTTTTTAAATGGCCAATCTTCCGAAATCCAGTTTTTAACAGCATCATATAGGATAGCATCAAGTCCATTGTCTACTTCACTTGCTCTTACCCACATGGTGATACTTGCGTCATAATCCCCTTTTGTGGTTGGATTAATATATAGGCAACCAAGAACTTGGCTTTCATCCAAACTAACAACGGTATAGGCAAAGGAAGACCTCATTTGGAATTCTTTTTGATGCCACCCCAGGTCAATTAAATCTTGTTCAAAGGTTAAATCTTTGGATGGCCAACTAGAGGTAGGATACATTTCCTTCAAGTGTGCTATACTAGACATTACTGCATCGTAATCTTTTACCACATCATTTACAGAAAGCATTCTAATTCTGAAATGTTCATTTTGCAATGTATCAGGTACATTAAATGTTGTTGGCACAAAGGGTGTTTTTTGTGCAAGAACGCTTTGAGGTATTACTAGTATTATTAGTAGAAAAGTGGCTACTCCTAAAATCATTCTTGTTTTCATATGAATTCCATTTTAATTGTTGGTAACAATGAATGCCAAGGGGTCGGCTATGATTTCGGAACGCCTTGTGGTGCGATGAATTATAGCCATTGTTTTTATTTCATTATTTGATTTAAATGATGTTCCAAATGGTCAACATAATCTTTTATCAAAAACCTCAAGTCCGATATATTGCCGGTATCCAATTCAATTTTATAATCCAGTGTTTTTTCGGTTTGTTGCTCTATTAGGATTTGAATTCGATTATTAAGGGATACCCAAAATTCAACAATTTCCTTGGTTTCGGCATTTTGGTAATCATTCACCTTCACTAATTCATCTTGCTTATACTTTCTGATTTTATAGGGTTTGTTTTCAAACTGAATTTCTGTAAACCGTTGAAGATTATTGATTCCAGAGTCAATTAAATGTCCTAAAATTTCTTTTTTCGACCATTTTTCAGGAGATGGTTTTCGATTCATTTCAAAATCAGAAGATCGGGAAATATATTCCAATCCACTTTTTAATAATTGTCCAAGTTTATTTGTCGTTTCTGTCATTTACTTTTTTTCAGTTCATCAATATAATATTGGGCATTGCGGTTTTCGGGATCTAGACTGAGGGATTTCTCATAATTTTCAATGGCCAATGCCGTATCGCCCAATTTCATGTATGCTTCTGCATAACTATCAAAAACGTTCGCACTGTTCGGATAGAGGATGGTATTTATCTTGAAAACATCAAGGGCCAATGCTGTTTTGGATTTGCCCAGCAAGCGGTACCCCGCACGATTTATGCTTGCCTCATTAACTGTAGGGTCATCGGGATC
>JBATIW010000077.1:0-1522 GCA_049668005.1 Maribacter sp. | reverse complement strand
GTATAATGGATGGCCGGCCTGATTCTGTTGCGCTTAATGCCTCTTCCTCAAACAAAAGACTAAAACCTCCGTTCTTTTTAACACCGCCATGGCAAGAAATGCAATTCTTATTTAGGATAGGTTTTATATCAGCACTAAAATCGACTTCTTTCTGCGGTTTGAAAATAGTCCATAGAAGAACAATGCCGCATGCGGCCAGTACTGTAAGTAGTGCTATGTGGTGGGCTTTTTTCATCTCCTATTTATCTGAATCCGTGACTATCTGGCATTCATAAAAATAGGGAATTTTAAATGTGCTTCAAATCAAAAATTAGACCAATAACAATTACTGGGGCATTAAGGCCCAAAACAAATTGTGACAAACAGAAAAAAACTTACGCTATCACTTTAAGTGTACAATCTTGGAATCACCTTTCACAATGACCTTTAGTAGTTCATGCTTTGAAAGGGCTTTCATAGATTTATCCCATTTCTTTCCACTTAAACCTGCTTGGTTTTTTAGGTCTGCTAAAGCCATTTGGCCCTCAGGCTTAAGCAGGTTTATAATAGTTTTCTCTTCATCAGTTAATTCCAGCTGTTTTTTCTCAGGGCGCATCTGCGGGAAGAAAAGCACCTCTTGTATTGATGAATTATTGGTCATAAACATCACAAGACGGTCTATGCCAATCCCAATGCCCGAAGTAGGGGGCATACCATATTCCAAGGCACGAAGAAAATCATAATCAATGAATTGGGTTGCCTCATCATCGCCTTTTTGCGCTAACGCCAATTGGTGTTCAAAGCGCTCGCGTTGGTCAATGGGGTCGTTGAGTTCTGAGTAGGCGTTGGCCAATTCGCTCCCGTTAACCATAAGTTCAAAACGCTCTGTAAGTCCGGGTTTAGATCGGTGCGCCTTGGTCAACGGACTCATCTCTTTGGGGTAATCGGTAATGAAGGTGGGTTGTACATATAAATGCTCACACTTCTCACCAAAAATTTCGTCGATTAATTTTCCGCGGCCAAAACTATCATCTACTTCCAAATGTAACTTTTTGCAGACTTCACGCAACTGGGCTTCATTCATTGCCGACACATCAAAACCGGTATGGGTTTTAATGGCATCCAGAATAGGCACTCTGGGGTAAGGGGCTTTAAAATCAATTTCCTTGTCACTCACGGTAACCTTGGTACTGCCGGTAGCATCTTTAGCCACTTTCTCAAGTAATTGCTCCGTCATGCCCATCATCCAGTTATAATCTTTATACGCCACGTACAATTCGATCATTGTGAATTCGGGATTAT
Source organism: Maribacter sp. (assembly GCA_049668005.1). Taxonomy (GTDB): domain Bacteria; phylum Bacteroidota; class Bacteroidia; order Flavobacteriales; family Flavobacteriaceae; genus Maribacter_A. The sequence goes on along the minus strand of JBATIW010000077.1, from coordinate 241 downwards.
GGGTTCGATCCATGCCTTCATTCCTAAAGTCCTTGGCAAATTCGTATACCCCATCAAAACCTCCGACAATCAATCGTTTAAGGTATAGCTCATTGGCAATTCTTAAATACAGGGGAATGTTCAGCGCATTGTGATGGGTAAGAAAGGGTCGTGCAGCCGCACCTCCTGGAATGGGTTGTAAAATAGGGGTTTCAACCTCTAGATACCCTTTGTTGTTCAAAAATTCACGTATGCTATTGGT
>JBATIW010000076.1:0-2031 GCA_049668005.1 Maribacter sp. | reverse complement strand
TACACTATGAAAATATGTCACTCTTTAAATCCATTTTTTGAAAGTATATCCGAGTACCATTTATACGAAATTTCACCTCTATCATAGTATTCTTGTACTTCTTCAATGTTTCCTTTATCACCATAATCCTTGATTGATTCAAGGTTTCCATTTTGGTCATAATATTTCCATTTGCCAATTTTAATTCTCCAGTCCTTATAATTTCCTTCCGCTTTTAAAGTACCATTTTCATAATACTTATTTATTGGTCCTTCAACTAGATTCCCGTTGTAGTATCCAATTTCTTTATAATTACCATTTTCGTAATAGTTAATCCATTTTCCTTGACCAATTCCATCAACGTATTGTTGCCATGAGGAATAATTTCCATTTGGATATTTTGCAAATAAAATTCCCGTAAATGGCTTTTCATCACCTTTAGCATAATATCTGTATACCCCTTTAGTACTTTTCCCAGTTGCATCAGCCATAGAAACCTCTCTTCTTGTTTCAGTTTCTTCCATGGATATGGTTTTTTGAGCAAATACTATTACGGGAAAAGTGAAAAATAAAACCAGGATACTTGTTTTAAGAAAACTATTTTCAATTCTATTCTTATTCATATTTTGATTTTTAATGACACAATGGTTAGTGTATGGTGCTTTTCCCGCAGTGAATGCAGTATATACCTTGTTAGCGCTTGGTTTCATCTATTCTGATCATCAATGCCTCTTTTAAACTCTGCGTGTTCCCAAAAGAATCAGGATTGAATTTATTGTTGTTGCTTAAAATAATAATCGTCTTATTCGTGTCAAGCAAACGTATCAAAACTGAATTTGCTCCCAATATCCCACCTCTTCGCTCCATAACTTTTGGTTTTGATTGGGCAAATGGGTAGTTGTAAGTCCATACACTGTAGCCTGAATAATTATATTTTGGATACGACCTAAACATTGCTTCTTTGCTTTTCTCGGTAAGGAATTCATGGTCATATAATGCTTGGTCAAGTTTTAGTAAGTCTCCAGCTGTTGAGTACATGGAGCCTGCAGCATAATAGTTTTCAATAAAGAGCAATGGATCTGCCTGTCTCGTAGTGTCTTCACCGTACGAAAATGAATAAGCAAAATCTTCTGGGTAATTATCTTTTTTCAGAAAGCCTGTTTGTGTCATTGAGCAGTTGTCTAAAATCCTTTTTTGCACCGAATGCTCAAAAGGCACATCGTCAAATTTTTCTATAATTAATCCGAGTAATACATAGTCTATATTGGTATAATTGAATTCTCCATAAGAATTGGATTTATTCGAAATCGTTTCGACCACAAAATCTCGTGGCCTTTTTGCTTGTGTATAGATGTCATCATTTTCATTAGGTAAACCAGAAATATGCAATAGAAGGTGGTGAACAGAAATATTCGTTGATTCTGGTATTTTTAATTCGGGCACTAAGCCCTCTAAATTATCAGTTAGTTCAAATCTTCCTTCTTCTATTAGTTGAAGCGTGATGATTGCAGTAAACAATTTTGTTATTGAAGCTATACTAAAACTAGTTGAGTTCTCTATTGGTATAGCCTTGTCTTTATCTTTGAACCCAAATGACTTTTGATAAGCTACATTTCCATTTTCCGCTATCAATACCGTTCCTTCAAAAGATTCTGTGCTAGCAGCATTCTGAACAATGCTGTCTATCACTTTAATGTTAATTTGAGCCTTGCCATGAAATCCAATTATCAGGAAGGCAGTCAATATCAAAAGTAGTTTCTTCATTATTATTGCTTTTACTTGCCGCTCATGGTTGGTGCACTGTTAGTCGCGTTCGTTTCGCAACTAAAATAGCAAAAGGAAACCGAACGTAGAGAAAATCCGTCCCGCCACGCTTTTGGGCGTTGGAGGATTATCCAATTAAGCACTTGCCAAGCAACCCGCCACGCCAAAGGCGTGGTTAATTATACACGGCTTAAGTTTATCTCCTTAACTTTTAAGTATTAATCAGAAAGAACAAAAGAGGGGATTAAGGTTATTATACACGTGGAAGCCTAGACTTCGTCAACATTG
>JBATIW010000075.1:0-7120 GCA_049668005.1 Maribacter sp. | reverse complement strand
GGTGGATTCATTACGGGATTAGTGCTGGCACTATTCATGAAAGCTGAAACCCCATCAGCGAAGAAGTTTGATTGGGAACATGAAAATTATAATGAGGAAGCTGATGAATTCCTAAAACATTTTGATGAAGAAGGTAATTTTATTGAAACAAAAGAGGATGCGGTTCAACAAGAGATAGGTTCCTTGAAAATCAATTATCAATATAGACCAAACGAAGATAGAAAATCAACAGAAGATTAAGCACCTCTTTGCCGCACTACTTCATATAGGAAAACTGCGCAGGCAACGGATACATTCAAACTTTCTATTTCCCCCAATAAGGGCACTTTAGCGGCTTGATCTGCTGCTTTTATAACCGATGGCGTCACTCCTTTATCTTCCGACCCCATGACAATGGCACAGGGTTCTTTGAATGAAACGTCATAAATGGTATTATTCGTTTTTTCTGTGGCCACGGTAACAGAAATGCCTGAGGCTTGAAGATAGTATACGGCATCTTTTATATGGTCTACTTTTACAATGGGCACTTTGAATGCCGCGCCAGCTGAAGTTTTGATGGTGTCGGCAGTAACTGGAGCTGCTCCTTTCTTTTGAATTATGATGCCATCAACACCTGTGCATTCGGCAGTTCTTATTATTGCGCCAAAATTACGAACATCTGAAAGTTGGTCCAAAAGAAGAAATAAAGGGGTCTTTTTTTTTTTGCAGGACTTCTTCAACTAGGTTTTCAATGGTATAAAATGATATGGGGGAAATGTTGGCAATTACACCCTGGTGGTTGTTTTTGCTTAATCTGTTTAACTTTTCAACGGGGACATAGGCCGCGTTAACGCCATATTTGCGTAATATACCTTCCAGTTCCCTGAATAGCTCACCCTTAAGGCCTTTTTGCATAAAAACCTTATCAATGGCCTCGCCCGAATTAATCGCTTCAATGACCGCTCTAATACCGTAAATCTGGGTTGGTTTTTCCATCGGGTAAAGGTAAATAAAAAACCATCCCGAAATTTCGGGATGGTCTAACTATTATTATAATTGAATAAACGCTACTCGTTTAAAAAGTTAAACGCTTGGATCAAATGGGTTTCTTCTTTAATATTCATAGAATTCTCCTTTAAGTAATTCTTGAGACTCTCCCTTTTTGAAGCATCATCTATAAGCTTCAGTAGTTTACTGTTTTTTAAGGTTATCTCATCAATCCTATTGACCTCTTCTTTTTGAAGATAATATTCGGTGTACTGTGAAAATCTACTGGGAACAGCCTTGACAAACGAATTCGCTGCAGGTTTTCCTTCGGTATATTTTACATGTGTTCTTTTAAACAATTTAAAAGGGCCTCGATTGCTCAAAGTTATGAGGTATCCATTCAAGGTTTTATCCTTAGCGGTGATAAAGGTCATAAAACTCATTTTTTTCCCGTCAACCAAAATGCTTATTTTTTTGTCTCGGGATAAACTTTTTATCGTCTCACTTTCCCTTTCACTCTTCTTGATTTCGATTTCTCCATTAAGGGCATTATAGCGGTAATAGATCTTTCCTAGATTTTCATCACCATAATACATTGTAGTTAGCGCAAATTCATTGGACGTATAAGGTGATCCTTGAAATTCCGCATATATATCTTTGTTCTTTTCCCTGTTTTCACTGATTGGTCCTAGTAGCGTAGCAATTTCACCTCCTCCAAGTCCTCCATCTCCAGCAGCCATATTTGTAGCTGTTTGGCCAGCATATTGACCATATGAGATGCTACATATTGCCATTGAAATTATTAAAAAAATTGACTTTTTCATTATTTCTTTTATTAGATTTTCAAAAATAAGTAATTTGAACAATAACACATGTTAATTATTCTTAATAAGAACTATTTTATGTGCAGTTAATCGATCATTATTTACTGAATTTAGTAATAGGTTCATCTTTTGAAACCTTAGAAGGCTAATGTCTTTAACATTACCGTTTAAATATAGTCCAGCTTTTTCATAACTTAAAGTTTTGTATCCGTCTTGTCCATTGGAAATTAAAACAGTGCCAGAAATAGCATCCAATCTTGTGGTTTCCACCTCGGTTTCATAAAGATTTCCAGCAACAATGCAATCCTCATAACCGTCATTGTTCAAATCAAGAAATACACTGTTCAATATAGGAAATTGCTGTGCTAGAATAGGGAGTTTCTTCTTTTTAAAATTACCTTTTCCATCATTCAATAAAAGTATGGAGTTTAATTCATTCACTTCATTTTCATAGGAGCTGGACAATTTATCGCCATAAATATCGCTAAGGGTGGCATTGGCAAATTCTGAATAAGTGCCAAACTTTTCTTTTATGAAAGGCATCTGTTGCGAAGAACATTCCCTCCCGCGAACGGGGACATATTCACCTTTGTATTTTTTGCTAAGAACTACATCATTGATCCCATTATCGTCAAAATCATTTGCATAAATCTTAAGTGGTTTTTCAGGAGTGGCCTTGAACTTTATATTAAGACCAATATTTCCGACGATATAATCCTTAAATCCATCATTATTGACATCAGTTTCATTTATAGAAAACCACCAACCTTTTTCATTGATTCCTTCAAATGCTGTTTGTTTGAAAGTAGCGCCGTTGATATTGCTAAAAAATCCAATAGGAGTCCATTCGCCTACAGCAATAAAATCCTCATAGCCGTCCTTGTTGAAGTCGGTTACGATGATATCATTTATAATTCCAAAATCTACAAGTTCAGGTGCTACTGATTTTGTTACGTCCCTAATATCCCCTCCGATATTTTCATAAAGTATTGAAGGGCCATGTATAGGGTATTTTTTAGGGATATTTCTATTACCCACAAGGATATCATGATCTCCATCATTGTCAAAATCCAATACGCTTACTGTTTTACCGCTCTTAGGAAAGGCATTCAGTACTTGACTGTTGAATTTGGAGAATGACCCTTTACCATCATTAATATAAATCCTATCCGTATAATAGGATGAATTTTCTTCGAATTCATTTCCGCCACTTACGACATAAAGGTCTAGATCTTTGTCATTGTCAAAATCAAAGAATACAGATTGCATATCTTCATATCCCTTATCTCCCTCAAAGGTTTTCGATTTTGTTTTAATAAACCTGTTGTTTCCTTGAATAAATAATTGCCCCGATTGTCCGGATGCCCCTCCAATATATAAATCAATTCTTCCATCGCCATTGACATCACCTTTTGAAATGAGAGGGCCGCTTGTAGACTGTTTATAGGGAAGAAGTACCTCGGTATCAAAATCATTGAAGAAATTTTCAGAATGTTTAAAATCGATACCTAAGTCATTTATGTTTAACTTTTCGAAGATCGTGGCTTTTGGTATTTCAGTCCTTTTCAGGGATTTTTTGGCATTCTTGATATCAAATTCAACAACGCTGTTAGTGGGTACGTTTACTTTTTCCTCTACGCTACCATTTTTCCATGTTATTGAAACAGTATCTATAGTTTTATTCTGGCCTAGGCCAAAATTCAGGGTATTGCTATGCGCAGACATGTAGCCTCTGGTTCTCTTTTGTTCTATAAGTTGGGATTTACCATTATAGGATATTTTAACTTGTGCAAATGGCTCGGAGTTTAAGCCGTTAATTTTAACTTTTAGGAAATTGGCTTCTTTATTGTCAGAAGTAAGGTTTTTATATAGAAAAGCATTCTCATCCATATTATTCACTACCAAATCCAGATCGCCATCATTGTCCAAATCACCTTGGGCGGCCCCATTACTGAACGAAAAATCATCGAGACCCCATTCCTTTGCATTTTCATCGAAATCTAAATCTGAGTTGTTCTGATAAAGTATGTTTTGTAGCTTTTCAGAAGGCATTTGATTATAAAGCTCTTTTTTAAGTTGTAAAGGTACATTATTGCCATATTTTCTTCTAGCTTCGAAAACCTTGATTTGTAGATCATTGTCCAGGGCGTATTTTCTGTATCCATTGGTGATGAATATATCGGCATCTTCATCATTGTCAAAATCTGACATTAACACTGACCAGCTCCAATCCGTATTAGCAGTTTCAGTAAGTTGGGCAATATCATTGAATTTATCATTTCCCATATTGAGTTGTAGGGAATTGAACATATACTGATACTGGAAATCCGCTTTGTTCACTAAATAATCAAAACGATCTGTACTCATCGAAGCCATTAGGGTTTTTGATCTAACATGATCCGTCGAAGACATATCCAAAACAAAAATATCCTGTAAGTTATCATTGTTGATATCAGCTATGTCCATTCCCATGCCAAAGTAAGACGTGTGTTGCGTGAATGCTTTGATTTGGTCCGTAAATGTTGAATTACCGTTATTGATGAACAATGCATCTGGTATGAAGTAATCACTGGCAACATATATATCAAGCCAACCATCGTTGTTAATATCACTTACGCATAATCCTAAGCCGAAAATGGGTCTTTGTATACCTGCATTTTTGGTAATGTCAACAAATTTTCCGTTATCATTACGATATAAATGTGAGCTGTTAAAGTATTGCGATTCAGCATTCTCATTTACCATTTTGTAAAGGTTAATGGGGTCTACACCATAAAGTTCATTTTCGTTCATTACGAAACAATCCAAATCACCATCATTATCCATATCAAAAAAAGTGGATTGCGTGGATATCCCCAAATCGGCTAAACCATATTCATCCGCTTTTTCAGTGAAAGTAAGATTACCATTATTGATAAATAATAAGTTCTTTCGATTAAAACGCGTATTTGGGCCACCTTGTGAAACATAGATATCCATATGACCGTCATTGTTTACATCGGCAAATGTGATACCATTTGACCATTTTTTCCCAATATTAATACCAGCCTCTTCGGAAATATCCCTGAACTTTAAATTGCCTTCATTGAGGTATAATTTGTTAGCTACCTGATTGCCACTAAAAAACACATCCAAAAGGCCATCATTATTAATGTCTTCCAGTCCTACACCTGCGCCATTATAGAAATAATCGAAATTAAACAGATTTTCCAAAGTCTCGATATTTTCTACAATGGTATTTGAAAAAATCAGATTACTCTGGGAGGCTTCAATTTTTTCAAAAACTTTGGGTATAGATTTACTTAAACTAGTTTTTTCAGCAGGGGAGGAGTCATCTTTTGATTCATTGCTTTGGCATGAAAGAATAAAAAAAGCGAAGGGAATCGCTAAAAGTATAATTTTTTTCATCGAATTAGCTTGAATAGTATTCAACAAATCGGCTGTTCTAATATTCTTCATCAATAGCTCATAAAAAGGGTTGCTAAATATATAATATAATTTTTCTGAATAATAATAAGAGTGTTGTTAAGAAATGTCGAGTATTTGTTTTAACGACTAAAGATCGAAAAGTTGTATTTCGGGGGCATCTCTTGAATAATGGTACCCCCTCCAAAAAAATCCTACTATATTACATTTCCAAACCACTTCCTTCTCACGGGTAACCTCCCAGAAACCGAAATCACCTTCGGTGATGAGGATATTTCCGTTAGGAAGCGGGACAGCACCGGAAACCTTGGCTGAATAAAGGTCCGGATCTGTATAACTCCAGATTACCCTCGGCTCATTGTTGGTATTTGCCTGTAATACATAGTCCGAAGGAAGTTCCAATTCATAAACAGTGGATTGGTCGAAACCACTGCCATTCGAAAAGATGAGTAATTTTCCTTGATTTATTCCCTTAAGTAAGTTGGGGAAATGGTTATTATAAAATAGACGAAATCCCTCTGGATTCTCATAAGCTGTTGGATTGCCAAAGCGATAAATAAGGTCTCCACCTTTAGCGTAATTTCCTCCACTGTGTCCGGCTGCCTCTTCAGTTGAAGTGCTATGGTCGATTACCCAGACCTCTGAATAGAAGTTAACACTTAATAATATTACATCATTCACTTCATCATAGGCAATGGCATTGGCGTGCATAACATCTCCCTTTATATCGGCCAAGGTTCCCGATTTTGGAACATAGTTGATATCAATACGTTCAGGATGTTCCGAAACTATACCGTAATTATCCTTGGTAGCATCATGGTCCTGAATTAAATGGTCCCAGGAATGCCATTCCCAAACGATTTCGTTAGTGCTTGGGTTAATTTCAATTATCGATTCTGGAAATACGCCATCCTCCAGCATAAAACCTGCTTGCGTGCCCTCGGTAGTAGTAAGACTTTGCCAGACCATTGCAATAACATTCCCGTTAGGCAGCAGCTCGGCGTCGTGGTGCGTTTCTCCGTCCACTGAGGAATATATAAAATCCCATTCCAAAGTTCCATCAGGGGCTACCATTTGCAGTCTTCCACCTTTTCCTCCCAATCCAATCTGGGGGTCATCAGACTCCAGTGAGGCCAAAAGTTTTCCGTTAGGTAAAAGGAATACATCATTGCCAATATTATTTGTAAGCGACCATTCATGCAACAAACGCGCTTCCTTGTTCATGAGGTAGACACGGTTCGAGCCTGCATCGTTGACTAGGATATAATTGTTGTCTACCTTTTCTGCATTGAATACCTCTACAACTCCCTCAGGGGTAAAGTCCGGTTCTTCCGGGATTGGGTCATCTGCTATAATTTCCTTCTCTTCTTCGACCACATCATCTTCAGAACAGGATTGGAGCCACACAATAGCTGCCAACACTATGAAAAGTATTGCTGAAAGGTTAGTAATTTTATTTTTCATCATTACAATTTTAATCAAAAATACGTTTTATTTGGGTGAAATTCTTTGGTCTTGGCCATAATTTGAGATGCAATAAATATCACGAATGGTTCATTTGTCTTGGCCATAATTTGAGAAGCAATAAACATCACAAATAGTTTATTTAAATGAACTGTTACTATCTCAAATTCTCAATTTTCACTTAACCTGATATGTCTTTAAGGGTGCTTTTCAAATGAAAACAATAATTATGGTAGGCCGTTCCTCGACCTTATGATGTTTTTGTGTCATTCTTGTTAAAAACCATTGAATAGGATGGGCTTTTAGTACCATTGAAATAGGCACTAATTTCACTTTCTTTCATTCTTTGCTGTGGCAATTATAATTAAGCCGATAAATATGCCAATTCATTTTAATAGGCAGCATATTAAACGAAAAAAGGCCCAAACTAAGTTTGAGCC
>JBATIW010000074.1:0-8411 GCA_049668005.1 Maribacter sp. | reverse complement strand
GTACCCCCATCTTCCAGATTAAGCGTATTTCCTGCAAGGGTAAGAATTTGATTATCACTCCCGGTATTATTGAATACACTTAGATCTATTCTGGTTTCATTCCCAGCTTCTGTAATGACCAATTCATTACCTTGTATTTCGGCATTACTCAAGATTTCATTAAAAGAATCGGTATCCCCATCTGCGGCAATGGCCGCGGTATTTGCTACAATTGAATTAAGGATGGCTGAGTCATCATAAAAAGCCCCACTGTTATCGGTTATCGCATTCCCAGGTGTACTGCTTACAATTTCGGCCCCAGTGATAAAACCCGGGGTATTGTTAAAGTTGCTCAAGGTAATTTGGTCCGTATCCAATGCTTCCAACCCCACTGCATTTTCTGCGATTTCGTTTCTACCCACGGCATCATTGCCAATCTTACTTTGGCCTATGGAGTTGTCCTGAATGTCATCCCCATTGATACCACCATCAACGATTTGCTCTGTTCGTATGCTATTGGGGGCAACTTCAATATGGTTGTTTTCCCCATTGGGTGTTATGACCAAGGTGCTGTTTGTATTCACCAATGGATCTGTAGTCAGATTGGGTATGCCTCCTACCTCCTCGCAAACATTGATCCACTGGGCACCATCATAATAGTGGATGCATTGCAAATCGGTATTATAAACGATTGCTCCCGCACTGGGAACAATGGCATTCATTTGCTCGCTATTTATTCGGGTAATAACTAAAACCCGGGAATTGCTTTCCAATTCCAGTACCGAAGAAGGATCAATATTTTGGGGATTGTCCCCGATTTTTATTTGGCCTTTTACGTGGCCGCTAATAAAAATGCCGATAACCAGAAGTAATAGTGCTCGTTTCATACGAAAAACAGTTTAGAAATATCCGAATTAGGGGAACAAACAAAAATAAAATTATATGATCACATACCTAACTTTAGGAGTTAAAATAACCGCTTATTAGGTTAAAGGGCAGCCAATATTGAGCAAATGGTATTTTGGGGTATATAAGTCCGTTTTTAGCCATAAATATGGTATTGGCCATAAGACGATGACAAATTAACAAAAGTTTAGACCCCACTTCTTTCAAATACCACTAAGTTGTGTTTTCTTTATATCCTTAAAATCAGTTTAAATGAAATTAAGTTTACTCACTATTTGTAGTTTTTTGTTTATTTCCATAGGCTTTGCGCAAGATGATGACCGTAGTTTTTTGCGAGGGCAAGTGCTTTATCGAAATGCCTATGTTCCCAATGAAAATGTGATCAATACAACTTCTGAATTTGCCACCATAACCAATAATAAAGGGGAGTTCCTGATAAAGGTGAAGTTGGGAGACGAGCTTGTTTTTACCGCGATCAACTATCAATTGCAGATTGTGATTATCACAGCGGAAATTATTCGAAGAGGCAGGTTGGTTGTCGAAGTAAATGAAAAGGTAACCCAATTGGATGAAGTGATCGTGACCCCCGAAGAACAGGAAAAATTCCTTGAAGTGAAAAACGAGGAGTTCAAACAATTTGAGTACGAGGAAGATCGCTCTACCGAAGTTGAAAATATTGCAATGCCCAAAACCTCCAGGGGAATGAAAGATGGCATTAATTTCGTGAATATTTTCAAGGCCTTGGCAAAGGCGAACACTACAGCAGCAGAAGAGCGGTCCCCTTTGAAAGTAAGCCAGGTAATGCGCCAGGTGTATGAAGATGAATTTTTTGTTAGTGATCTGTATTTACCCCAAGACCAAATAGATGCTTTTTTGATTTATTGTGACAGTAAAATGCCGGCCCAAACTTTATTGAAAAAGGAAAATGAATTCCAGTTGATTGATTTTCTGGTCACCCACAGCAAAACGTTTTTGAAACAAATAAATGACAAGGAGTAAGATACTTCTACTCTGCTTTGTTTTACTGGGTACCACTTTAAGTGCCCAAACCTTGTTTTATAAACAAATTGAAGGCCGGGTATACAGCGAAGGCGGCGATGTGGCCGCTACCCATGTGTTGAACATTACCTCTGACAAGGCTTCGATTACCGATTTGAATGGGTTCTTTTCAATTACGGCAAAACTCAATGATACCTTGGTGTTTTCTGCCATTCAGTTCAAGAGAAAGACCATGGTGGTTACCAACAGCGTTATTGAAAGCAAGTTGCTTTATGTTCCATTGGAAGATGCCATTACTGAACTTGATGAGGTCATTGTAATGCCTTACAATCTTACTGGCGATATGACCTTGGATTTAGACCGAATGGTAATTGAACCTATTGTCACAGCATCTACACTTGGTCTGCCCAATGCATATGTAATACCACCAACCAAAGCCGAGCGGGAGTTGAATGAAGCCACTACAGGAGGTGGGATATTGCCCTTGAACCCAATATTGAATGGTATTTCCGGTCGTACTAAAATGCTGAAGAACAGAATAGCCCGTAATGAGAAATATGAACGAACATTGAGAGTAAGGGCTTTTTATGCTGATTCAATGTACCGAAAAGAGTTTAAGATACCGGAGGACAATATTGCTAATTTTATGTACTTCTGTGAAGTGGACCCTGCTTTTCAAACAGTTGTTGATACTCATGACCGGTTTGGAATTTGGGAATTTATGCGTAAAAAAAGCATTGTTTACCGTGAGTTCAATGCTTTGGATTAAATTTTTTAAATCTACAGAGAGTATATTAAAAATAAACGATTTTGATATTTCGAAGGCAAAACATAATATTCCCATTTCTAGTATGGGGTTGTTTTTGGTTGAATGCCCAACAACCAAAGGATCTTGAAGGTCTGGTCTATAGTAAGGATGGTGATGTCGTTGGCATACATGTGATGAACCTCACTACCCAAAGGGCTACAATAACCGATGTAAATGGGTACTTTTCGATACCTGTACACTTTAACGACACCTTGGTTTTTTCAGCGGTACAGTTTAAACGGAAAGAGATCATAATTAATTTGGAACTATTAAAAAGTAAATCCGTAAACATTTTTCTGGAAGAAGGGGAAATAAAACTGGATGAGGTAATGGTAATGCCTTATAACCTGACCGGGGACCTTACAAAAGATTTGGACAGCTTGGGAATTGGCTCTCTGGTAAGTGCTACCTCACTTAAGTTACCAAATGCTGATGTAAAGCCGCCTACCCAATCACAACGCAAATTGTATACAGCGCGTACGTGGGATGCGCACTTCTATATTATCGCCGCTGGCACTAAACTAGACCCTTTAATCAATTATCTTTCTGGCCGTACTAAAATGTTGAAAAAACGGGTTGCCCGCGATGCCGCCTATAAGGATATTCAGCGATCCAGAAACTTCTATGCAGATTCCCTTTTTACACAAGGTTTGGGGATACCAAAAAATAGTATCAATGACTTTATGTTTTTCTGTGAAGTCGATACGGCTTTTCAGACCATTGTTGATTCCCAGGATATATTTGGAATTTGGGAATTCATGCGTAATAAAAGTGAGATTTATAGAAAGAACAATGAATTGGAGTAGTTATGGATTTGGCACAAAGATTGTTTAATTAGATTGAAAAATGATGAGAATGAAATATTTTAAGAAGTATTTATTAGTATTGCTTTTGCCGTTGGTGGCTTTTACCACCGTCCATAAATTTTATGTAAGTGTTACCAATATAACGTACTCCGAAAAAGATAAGGCACTTCAGATAACCTCGCGCATTTTCATTGACGATTTTGAAGAGGTTTTATTGGAACGTTACGGCTTGGTATCGAATCTAGCAACCGACTCGGAGTCCGCTTTGGCCGATGAACACATAGAAAAATACTTAAAGACTAAATTTTTGGTGTATATCAATGGCGAACAAAAGCAGTATAAAGTGCTTGGTAAGAAGTATGACAATGATATCATGATATGTTACCTGGAGGTAACAGCGGTGGATTTGGACAATGCCAAATCCATTGAAGTACAAAACGATTTACTTACCGACCTATTTGATGAACAGCAAAACGTGGTCCATTTTAAGATCAATGGCAAAAAGAAGAGTTTTGTGCTCATCAAGGAGAATAATAAAGGAATGTTAAACTTGTAACAAACTTTATCAAATCGTTAAAAAAACTTTAAATTTGCGCCCTTTGAAAATCAAAAAAAACATGAATAAAATCAAGTATTGTATCGCTTCTGTTTTCTTGTTGTTTACTGCTGTAATGTTAGCCCAAGAAGTGAAACAGAATGCGAAGGAGCCAGGCCACACCAATCAGAGTAAGTTCAAGCAAATGTACGAGGAGTTTGCAACCCCAAACACCTATCGCTCTGCATCCGGTGCTCCGGGTCCTGATTATTATCAACAACAGGCTGACTATAAAATGGACATTGAGTTGGATGATAAGAATGCAAAGATTTATGGTACAGAGACGATAACCTATACCAACAATTCCCCTGATGACCTGGAATTTCTTTGGGTTCAGTTGGATCAGAATGTGAGGGCCAAGGATAGTAAATCCCCCTTGCGGGATGGAGGCGGTGTGCCTCTGGCAGAGCAACCTGGTGGTTTTGCGAGCAAGTATCTTGATTCTCCCTTTGATGGTGGTTTTAATATAGAATATGTAAAGGATGCTTCTGGTAAGCCTTTGCCATATACCATTAACCAAACCATGATGCGTATTGATCTTCCGCAGGTATTAAAGAGTAAAACACAAGTATCATTTTCAATAAAATGGTGGTACAATATTCCCGATCACACGGTAAATAGGGCAAGGTCTGGGTATGAATATTTTGCAAAAGATGGTAATAGGGCCTTTGTAATTGCGCAGTTCTTTCCAAGAATGGCCGTGTATAGCGATGTAGAAGGTTGGCAAAACCACCAATTTTGGGGCAGCGGTGAATTCGCGCTTCCATTTGGGGATTACGAAGTAAATATAACCGTTCCTGCTGACCATATTATGGATGCAACCGGAGCGCTTCAGAATAGAAAAGAAATCTTTTCAAAAGAGATGATGAAAAGATATGAGCAGGCTAAAAAGTCTTATGACAAGCCTGTTGTAATTGTAACACAGGCTGAGGCCGAAGCTGCTGAAAAAGGCTTTTCAGAAAAAAAGAAAACGTGGAAATTCAAAGCCCAAAATGTAAGGGATTATGGCTTTGCAACCTCCCGTAAATTTATTTGGGACATGCAGGCGGTTAAGATGGGCAGCAAAGATGTGATGGCTGTTTCCTTATATCCCAAAGAGGGCAATCCGCTATGGGAGGAGTATTCAACTAAAGCAGTAGTGCAGACGTTACGTACGTATTCAAAGCATACTTTTGATTATCCTTATCCTAAAGCGATCTCTGTGCATGCGAAAAACCAAGGTATGGAATACCCCATGATTTGTTGGAATTACGGTAGACCAAACGAAGATGGCACGTATTCTGATCGCGTAAAGTATGGTATGATCAGTGTGATCATTCATGAAGTAGGGCATAACTACTTTCCAATGATCGTTAACTCTGATGAACGTCAATGGGGATGGATGGATGAAGGTTTGGATACCTTTATGCAGTATTTGGCCGAACAGGCGTTCGGAGAGGCAAACCCACAGGCTGTTGCTCCAAACAAAGCTTATCCGTCAAGAAGGGGTGCTCCTGCCAAAATAGTTCCTTATATGAGTGGTGATCAGAGTACAATTTCACCAATCATGTCCAATCCTGAAAATGTATATCAGTTAGGCCCTAATGCCTATGCTAAACCCGCAACTGCATTGAACATATTAAGGGAAACCGTAATGGGCAGGGAGTTATTCGATCATGCTTTTAAAACCTATGCACAACGTTGGAAATTTAAACACCCAACCCCTGAGGATTTCTTTAGGACCATGGAAGATGCTTCTGCAGTTGATTTGGATTGGTACTGGAGAGGTTGGTTTTATACCACTGATTATGTAGATATAGGCGTAAAAGGAATCAAGAAATATTACGTTTCTGACAAACCAAGCAAAAAAATGCAGGAATATATGGCTGCTAGGAACCTAACGGAAGCAGATTTCCCACCTTTGGTTTATTTGGCCGATGAGGAAAGTGAAGATTTTGATCCTAACCTAAAAGGAATGGCACCGTCAGAAAGTTCAAAAACCTTAAAGGAATTCATGATGGATAATATGACTGCAGCTGAAAGGGCAGCGGTCAAAGAACCTAAATTTTTCTATGAAGTTACGTTTGACAAACCAGGTGGAATACCAATGCCATTGATTGTAGAGTACACTTATGCAGATGGTTCCACCGAGAACATTACCTACCCTCCGGAAATTTGGAGAAAGAACGATGCTGAGGTTAAATTAGTATTGTCATCGCAGAGCGAATTGGTGGGTGTCGTTGTTGATCCAAAAGCAGAAACAGCGGATATAGATACAACGAACAATTCTTGGCCTAAGAAAGAGTCGCAAAACGATTTTGATAAGTTTAAAGAGAAAATCAAAGGATAGTATATTCTTTTGATTATTGAAAAAGTCCTGACGTTACTGTCAGGACTTTTTTATTTAGCCATTATTCTTCACTATATTTGATGTATGTATTCCATGTTATTTTTATTTATTAGCGGAGGGGAGATTTTTTTCATCATGTTCATTGTGGTCATGGTATTTGGTGCGGATAAAATTCCTGGAATTGCCAAAGGCCTTGGAAAGGGAATGCGGCAACTCAAAGATGCCACTGAAGATATAAAACAAGAGATTCAGAGAAGTGCCGAAAAACAGGGTATTGATACCAGTTTTGTTGAGGATATCAAAAAGGATATCGATGATGTAAAGGGTAATATTGACTCAAGTATTGGCAAGGATATCAAAAAAAGTTTAAGTGAGGTCAAAAATAAAGTTGATGACGTCACGGGTGCCATAAAGCGAAAATAATAATTTTCCTATGCTCGATAAAATGCTGCAATGGGATAGGGAAACACTAATTTATTTGAACAGTTTGGGTATTGAGGAGTATGACGTATTTTGGTCTACTGTAACCAATATCTATACTTGGATACCTTTATTTATATTTTTTTTCCTTTTGATTTTTTGGAAATTCCCACGAAAAGAAGCCATTTATGTAACCTTGACTGTAATTTCCTTGATTGTATTCATTCTTGTTGCCACTGATTTGACCAAGGGTTTTTTTGAAAGACTACGACCAAACAATAATGCCGAAATCAGTTCGATAATAAGGGTTTTAAAGAATCCAGCTAGTTTTAGTTTTTTCTCTGGGCACGCATCAAGTTCTTTTTCGATAACAACAATTATAGTTTTGTTTCTTGGTAATAAAGTAAAATGGCGTTGGATATTTTTTATCTGGCCCTTACTATTTGCCTTAAGTAGAATTTACGTGGGCGTGCACTATCCGATAGATATAATTGTCGGTGCCATAGTAGGTTTGTTAACGGCATTCGCCTTTTTCAATCTCTATAAGCGGCTTATAGTACCCTACTTAGGGTTAGCCCATCCCTAATAGGTAAAAGCACGGTCTCTACCCTTTGGTCATTTTTCAGCATCCGGTTATAATTCAAAAGAGCTTTGGTCGCCTTATCTTTTTCGTCGAGGGGTTCTACCACCTTACCGGACCAGAGTACATTGTCAGAAAGGATAATACTGCCGGGTCTCGTTTTCTTTATGACTGCATCAAAGTACTTGGTATATTCCCTTTTTTCGGCATCTATAAAAATCAAATCAAAAGTCATATTCAATGTGGGGATGATTTGTAATGCATCGCCGCTATGCTGTTTAATTAGGGGGCCATAACCACTTTTATCGAAATACTTGCGTTGAAAATGAACAAGTTCCTCGTTAATATCAATAGTGTGTAATTTCCCGTTTTTTTGAAGACCTTCCGCTAAACAAATTGCTGAATACCCCGTATAAGTACCAATCTCAAGAATATTTTCTGGATTTATGATTTTTGAGAGCATACTTAAAACCCTACCTTGAAAATGGCCCGTGATCATTCGTGGTTGTATTACTTTGAGATGCGTTTCCCGAGACAACTCCTTCAATAATTCCGGTTCGTTTTCTGAATGGTCTTGAATATAATCTTGCAGTAAAGCTGATAAAAAGTGCATGCTTATTTTTTGTAAAAATATATATTTATGTGCTACCTTGAAATTCTAATATAAAGTGCATACCCATGGAGCATGTAATAGTTAGAAATGCCACCTTTGATGATTTAGCGGTCCTGTTGGAATTTGAACAAGGTGTGATTTCAGCTGAAAGACCATTTGATAGTACATTAAAGGAAGATCCAATTGTATATTACGATTTAAGGGCATTGATTTTAAATGAGGAGGCCTCTGTTGTGGTTGCTGAAATCAATGGCAAGGTTGTTGGTTCTGGCTATGCTTTGATTAAACCGGCAAGACATTACTTGGATCATGAATATTACTCTTATTTGGGGTTTATGTTCACACTTCCTGATTTTAGGGGAAAAGGCATCAATAC